>DASWWP010000088.1:0-10305 GCA_036405915.1 Pseudomonadales bacterium | reverse complement strand
CGGTGGCGGCGGAGGAGGAGGCGGCGGTGGCGGCGGCGGTGGTGGTGGTGGCGACGGTACCGGATCGCTGCCGATACTCGGCAACTGCTCGGGCTCGCGCACGTTCAGCAAGGGGTTGACGTTGATTTCGGCCGAGCCCGGTGTGCTTGGGCTGCCGGTGCCGGCCGCGGTCGGAGTAGAGACGACGTTCGGATTCGCGAGACCCTGGAGCGGATTCGTATTGGTCGGTGGCGGTGCCGGGATGCTGTTGAGCGTATTACCGCCGGTGTTGTTGCCACCGAGCGTTGCCAGGGTCGGGGGGGCCGTTGGCCGCGGCGCAGTGTTGTTTCCACCGCCGTTGCCGTTATTGGCAGGGGGGTTGGCGGCCGTATTGGCGTCGCCGCCATTTGCGGCATTACCACCATTCGCTGCATTGCCTCCATTTGCAGCGTCACCACCATCGCCGGCATTGTCATTGTCACCATTGGCGGCACCGCCGTTCGCGGCGCCGTCGTCGGCCTGGTCATCGCCACCGGCGCCGGCGGCGCCTTCGTCACCGCCGTCGTCCTCCAGTGTCACCCCGAGGAAGAAGTTGTCGCGCATCGAGTCCGGCGTATCGAGCAGGCCGAAGATCTCACCCTGTGAGTCGGTATGGCTGAAATCGAATTCGCCTTCGAGGCCGAGGTCCATCGACTGGCCGCTGATCGGCGACGTCACCGTCGTGCCGCCATCCCACGTACCGGTGTCGACTCCGTCGTCGCCCGGATCCGGCGTGTCGGAGCCGGTGATCGTCGCACCGTGGAACGTTCCGCGAATGCCGATGCTGGCGTACGGCGTCACGACGCCGTGCTGGTCGTCATCCGAACTGCCGATCGAACCCGACACCGTGCGGAAACCGCCGCGCACCATCGACATGACGGCCGAATCGGGCGTCGCCGGGTTGTTGTCGAATTCATAGGTGTCGAAGCGGAACTCGGTGTTGGCCTTCAGTGCGATCTGCGCATCGTCGACCATCCTCACCTGCGCAAAACCGTCCGCGCCCACGAGGATCGTATCCTGCGAAAAGATCTCGGAACGCCGCGTCAGTGCGCGCACGTTGCCGGAGGCGTCACGCGCCTCGACGCGCCCCTGGGTCAGCAGCACCCGGCCGATGACATCGCCATTTTGCGCATAAAGCGACAGGCTGATGCAGGACAATAGCGTAACCAGGGGAGCAGTTTTGCGTATGAAGGGTTTGCGCATAGGGCCAGCTTGTCGGGGCGAGCGAGGAAAAATGGACGCTCAGGTGAAGACCTGATTCGGGGCGGAGAATTTACCTAATCTGGCGGGTGAAATACCATGACAATCGTCACAACTGTCCCGCTGCTTTCAAAATCTGCGGGGATAATCAAGCCTGAAACCCGCAATCCTCACATTTCCATGATGTTTGCCGCCGACAGTCCGATACACGCGATGCCGCGCGCCCAGCAAGCCTCCAACCTGGCAGGTCGCGAGCGCATTCGCGGCGGCGTACTGGCGAAAGGGCCGCAGACGCGCGCGCTGGGGCCGGATGACTACGCGTCGCTCGACTTCATCGTCGTCGAAAACTTCCTCGATGCCGCCGCGCGCACGGAATTGATGCGCAGCTTCGACGCGCTGCGCGGCACTCTTGGCGCAAAAAACCTGAATAACGATTACTGGCAGGGGCGGCTGTTGTTCGCGCACGAAGTCGCGGCGCAGTCACCCGTCGCAGGCGGCATCATGAAACAGTTCCAGCTCGAAGCGACGCGCCGCATCGGTGAGTTCTACCGCCTCACGCAGCCGATCTACGCCGATACCGTGCAGCTCGTCGTGTGGCGGGAGGGCCTCCACATGCCGGCGCACGCAGACAATGCGAATCCCGACGGTTCTCCGCACGGCATGCCGTGGCGCAGCTTCTCATCGATCGTCTACCTCAATGACGACTACGACGGCGGCGAGCTGTATTTCACGGCACTGGACGCTTACATCAAGCCTACGGCCGGCATGCTGGTGGCATTCACGGCGGGCTTTCATCACGAGCATGCGGTGCTGAACGTGGCGAAGGGCGAGCGGCTGACGATGCCTGCCTTCTATACCTTCGAACGTGGCAAGGCCGACTTTTTCATTCATTCGGATCTCGCAAGATGACCGTCGATGCGCCGCAACTCACCTGTTACCACCTCGGCCACCTGCCCGGCATGCAGCTCGTGCCGGCCTCGCCGTTCCGAAAATGGATGGACGAATTTCCCGACCGCCACGCGTACCGCTGCCTGCCGCTCAGCATCGCGAACGCGCATGCCTGGGATTTGCTGTGTCCCTTTGGTGTCGAGATTTCCTGGAACGGCGGTCCGGCCGCGGAAGACATCAAGATCGACGCGCTCGAAGACATTGCACCGCTGACGGCCCGGCACTTCTGCGTCTCCAACTTCACACGCGGCATCGTCACGTTCCACACCGACTTCATCTTCGTGACGAACCCGCAGTGGAACCTGTACGCCTCCGGCCCGTCCAACCAGTTCAAGGACGGTGTGCAGCCGCTAACCGGCATCATGGAAACCAGCTGGCTACCCTACCCCTTCACGATGAACTACCAGCTGACGCGCCCCGGCATCTTCCGGTTCGAACGCGGCGAGTCCTTCTGTTCCGTGATGCCGATCCCGCGCGACTATTTGCAGGATGTGACTCCGCAAATCGTTGATATCAAGGACAATACCGGGCTCGCGGAGCAGCACCGCCTGTTCCGCGAGAACCGCGACGCCTTCATGCAGAAGTTTCGGGCCGGTGACGAATCGACGCTTAAACAGGCCTGGCAGCGGCTCTATTTCATGGGCCGCATGCCCGATGGTTCGGAAGGATCGGACAAGCACACGAACAAGCTGCGACTCAACGCACCGCAGCGGGGCGGATCGAAACATCCGGACGACCGTTAATTGCCGGCGGATGCCTGTGCAGGAATCGAGGCGGCGGGCCCGGTGAGCCGCGCCAAGTGTTGGCGCAGTCCGCCAGCGGCGACAGGCGATGCCGCCACGAAAACCCGGCAAGCCATTGTATTTCAAGAACTTTACCGACTGGCACTACCCTTGCTGAGGCTTTTCGATCGGCGCATTCGTACGCCGCACTGTGCTTAAGGATGGCCGAGCGGCCCATGATTCGAAGATTCTGCAGGACACTGGCACTGCGCTGCCTCGTCATCCTCCTGTCCAGCAGCCACATGGGAACCGGACTGGAACCGCAGGTGCCCGCCGCGGGACCACGCGGAGACATAACGGCGTTCGAAGGAACTGGCCATTGCGGTGTCCATTTGCATTTCTGTATGGTGGGTTTCCGTTAAAAGCACATTCACCGGCAGAGCTATCGACGCCGCCGGGATGCCGTCCCTCCCCTCTTGTTTATCCGGAGCTTCACCATGGAACTACTCGTCAACGCGCAAGTGCATGAAGTCGATGTTGAGGACGAGATGCCGCTGCTGTGGGTCTTGCGCGACATCCTCGACATGAAAGGAACGAAGTACTCCTGCGGCATCGCGCAGTGCGGCGCCTGCACCGTCCATATAGATGGTGAGCCGGTGCGCTCGTGCGTGCTGCCGGTGTCGGCGGCAGTCGGCAAGACCATCACGACGATCGAAGGCCTCGCGCAGGACGCGATGCATCCCGTGCAGGAAGCCTGGATCAAGCACCAGGTGCCGCAATGCGGATACTGCCAGAGCGGCCAGATCATGGCGGCGGCGTCTCTGTTGCAGAAGATCCCCCAACCGACCGACGCCGACATCGACGCCGCGATGAGCAACATCTGCCGCTGCGGCACGTATGCCCGCATCCGCGCGGCCATTCACGACCTTGCCGGCACCGCGCCGGAAGTGGCGAAGGCTTGAGGAGGCTGCCATGAGCACATCATCGAACACGCCATCCAACGTTTCACCGAAACCCACGCGCCGCCAGTTCCTGCTGGCGAGCGCGGCGATCGGCGGCGGCTTCACGCTCGGCTTCGCGGTACCAGCCGGCAAAGTGCGCGCCGCCGAAGCCGCCGACCCGACACGCGTCAACATCTGGGTGGAAATCGCCACCGACGACACCGTGATCATCCGCTACGCGCGCTCCGAAATGGGCCAGGGCAGTTTCACGTCGGCGCCGCAGCTCGTGGCCGACGAACTCGACGCGAACTGGGACCAGGTGCGCATCGAATACGTCGACGTCAACGAACACCTGCGCACTGACCGCGCGTGGGGCGACATGGCCACCGTCGGCAGCCGCACGATCCGCGGCTCGCAGGAATACCTGCGAACGGCCGGCGCAACCGCGCGCGCGATGCTCGTCAGCGCCGCCGCGCAGCAGTGGGGCGTGCCGGCGAGCGAGATCACCGTCAGCAACGGTATCGTTGCGCATGCGGCAAGTGGCAAGCAGAGCGGTTTTGGCGCACTGGCCGCGCTCGCCGCAACGCAGCCCGTGCCGGAATCAGTGACGCTGAAGGATCCTTCGCAGTGGACCATCATCGGCCAGTCCGTGCCGCGCCGCGACATTCCGGCCTCGGTCGATGGCTCACAGGTGTACGGCATCGACGTATCGCTGCCGGGCATGGTGTACGCGGCCATCGCACAGTCGCCCGTGTTCGGCGGCAAGGTGGCCGATTTCGACGCGGAGAGTGCACGCACGAAGCGCGGCATCATCGATGTATTCACGATCGACGACGACACGGCGCTCGTCGTCGTCGCCGACAACTGGTGGCGCGCGAAGCAGGCGCTCGATGCGATCGAGATCACGTGGGATGAAGCCGGCAATGGCAATGTAGACGACGCGAGCCTGCGGGAATTCTTCCGCGCAGGACTCGATGCAGCCGACGCCGCGCCGCTGCCGAACAACGCCGGCAATGTGGAAGACGCGCTCGACGGCGCGACGCAGGTGATCGAAGCCGAGTATTTCACGCCGTACCTCAGCCACTCACCGATGGAACCGATGGGCGCCACGGTGCAGATCGGCGCGGACGGTACGCAGGTATGGACGTCGACGCAGTCCGCCGACGCGGTCGCCGCGGAAGTCGCTGGCGCGCTCGGCATCGCACCGGAGTTGGTCACCGTGCATCGTGTGCAGGCCGGTGGCGGCTTCGGTCGCCGCGGCGGCACGGGCGATTACGGCAAGCAGGCAGCGCTCGTCGCGCAGCGTTTGCCGATGGATACGCCGGTCAAATTACTGTGGACGCGCGAGGAAGACACGCAGCACGGATTCTACCGTCCGCTCGCGATGTACCGACTGAAAGCCGGACTCGACGCGAACAACAACATCGTCGGCTGGCGCACGCGCATCGCGAGCGGTTCGCTGATGGCGCAGCGCATCGGCGCGCCGCTGCCAAACGGCATCGACGCGATGGCGACTGAAGGCTTCACGCGGCTGCCATATCGCGTCGCGAACCAGGACCATGCCTACATGCAGCGTGCTACGCACGTTCCGATCGGCTTCTGGCGCACCGTCGGCTGGTCGCAGACGCCGTTCGCACGCGAGCAGTTCATCGACGAACTCGCGCACGCGGCCGGCGAAGATCCGCTGGCGTTCCGCCTGCGCCACATGGCGGAAGACGAGCTGTCGCGCAAGATCCTTGAAGCCGCTGCCGCCGAGGCCGGCTGGAACAACGCGCCTGCCGCGGGAGTTTTCCGCGGCATCGCGACGACGGAACCCTACGGCAGCTTCACGGCGGCAGTCGTTGAACTTTCGGTCGACGCGAGCGGCGGCATCAAGATCCACCGCATCGTGCAGGCCATCGACAGCGGACATGTCGTGAATCCCGACAACGTCGTCGCGCAGCTGCAGGGCGCAACGGTGTGGGCGCTGAGCGCCGCGATGTGGGGCGAAATCAACATCGAACGCGGCCGCGTGAAGCAGGCGAACTTCCACGACTACCGCCTGCTGCGCATCGCGGAAATGCCGAAGGTGGATGTCGTGCTCGCGCCGACAGGTGGTTTCTGGGGCGGTGTCGGCGAACCCGGCCAGGCGCCGCTGCTGCCCGCCTTCTGCAACGCGCTGTTCGCGGCAACCGGCAAACGCCTGCGCGAACTGCCGCTGTATCACCAGGGTTTCAGGCTGGTGTGATTCTCGTGTCGCCGGCACCGCACGGTGCCGGCGACTGCATTACCGTTGACGTGCAAGACCCGAGCATACGGGGTGGTGAGGGTCACAGGACTCTGATTCCTCCATCAGCGCTCAAATCCATCCGCTCCAGCAATTCTTTCTGTGTCGACCTCTGCGGTCATTGAGAGGTCCGTTCCCGGTTCAGGCCTTCAACTTTCTCAGTGGGTGAGATCAATCCAGCGCTTTGGAAGAGAAGCGTGAATCTCGTTCCCGCTCCCTGCATGAAAATTTCCTGGTCAGGCTTCCCAATTTATAACACGGAGTGTTAATGTCTGCGTTATGAAAAAAGAAAAGCGTGTTGCGCGTCGTTTGGACCTTATTGCCGTGGACAGCAAAGCCTCCGGACGCCGCCCTGGTCCCACCAGCCTTTACGGTGCGTCCGTTGAATACGGCCTGCACGTGCTCCTCTGGCTTCTTTCTGACAACCCCAGGCGTGCCAGCAGCCGCGATCTCGCCGAGATGCAGGGTGTACCGATTGCCATGCTGGCGAAGATCATGCCCAGGCTGGAAAAGGCCGGAATCGTGGCCTCGAACGGCGGTATATCCGGTGGATACGAGTTGGCCCGGCCGCCGTCTCGCATCACGGTCCTGAACGTGGTCGATGCAATCGAGGGGGATCGGCGTCTCTTCGACTGCAAGGAGGTGCGCCGTGGCTGCGCTCTCTTTGGCGGGAAACCTCCTGCCTGGTCAGTGGATGGGGTATGCCGTATCCACGCCGTGATGCTGAGGGCGGAGAAACAAATGCGGGCCGAGTTGAGCAACACCACGCTAGCTGACCTGGTGAAGGGTGGACGTCCACCCGAGTTTGAAGCGCAGGTG
Source organism: Pseudomonadales bacterium (assembly GCA_036405915.1). Lineage (GTDB taxonomy): Bacteria > Pseudomonadota > Gammaproteobacteria > Pseudomonadales > Pseudohongiellaceae > CAILUG01. Next base: position 3,391 of record DASWWP010000088.1, on the reverse strand, counting down.
GCGGACTGGTTCCGCGATCGCAGCGAAGCGCGCGAAGCCGCGCGTATTACCGCCGTGAAAGTAGGCCGCCGAAAGAGCCGCTAGGCCGGCCTGCAACCCAGGCCCAACTGCCGGTTGGCGCACTTAACGAAAAACCGTTTTATCGATACGCCAAAGGAGACACACGAATGCCACGCATGAATTGGCCCGAAGTCGCGCCGGAAGGCGCCAAAGCCTTGTACAGCGTTTATCAATACGTCACCAGGAAGACAGGCCTGCCGGAGGAACTGACTCACCTGGTGTTCCTTCGGGTATCGCAGATCAACGGCTGCGCCCACTGTATAGATATGCATAGCCGCGATCTGCGCAAGACGATGTCTGCCGACAAGGTCCTGCTGGTGCCTGTCTGGGATGAGGTGCCGCACTTGTTCACGGACGAGGAACGCGCCGCGCTGGCGTGGGCTGAGGAAGTTACGTTGCTTAGCGAGTCCCACGCTTCAGATGAGGCATATGCGGCCGCTTGTAGATTTTTCTCGCCAAAGGATCTGGTCGATCTCACCATTACGATCGCTGCAATGAATGCCTTTAATCGACTCGGCTCGCCTTTCCGCATGCCCGTCGCCGCAAAGGCCTAGCTGGCAAATAACGCCCCGGACGTCATATCCAAATTTAACGGGCGGCTGCGGGAAGACATGAAAATGGATATTTCGTCCATGCGTGCGGAGGACATACAACGAGAACCGTCGAGATGCCTCTGCCAAACGAATTCATGATTTGAGATCCATTGCGCGGTGGGCCGCCCTCGTGCAAGTCATCGGCGGCACATCGGATCGTTTCTCTTCATTCAATTTGCATTGCGCACTCCTCTATTCGCAAAACCGGCGCTGCGCATGCATCAATACATTGTCGTGAATTCTTTTGACGGGATTTGCGGTCAGCAGGGCCTGCTTCTTCATCTCCTCCCCTGCCCCTTTTTACACTGCTTGAGCTTCTCATGGCGTGTAGCACGTTTCAGTTTCTGAACAAGCCGTTCCGTTATTCTGGTCAGGTAATCTTCTGATTTTTCATGCGTGATCTTTCTACGGCATCCGCGGGTGCCGCACCTTGTAGCCCCTTCCGAGCCTGCGCATGCTTGCGAAGTCGTCATGCAAGGAGTCGCACATGCCCAAGCTCTTCCGTTGGTCCTTCCCTCTATTCGTCCTTGCCTGTTTGGGGCTCGCTACTCCCAGCCACGCCGACTTCGTCCGCATCGAAGAGAATCACGTATCGGTGCGCTACGAAGGTGACTGGCGCACCGTGTCGGGCGCTGGTGTCAGCGGTGGCACGGTACGCGTGTCGAACGCTGCGGGCGCGCGCGTGCACGTTTTCTTTCGCGGCACCGGCATCAGCCTGATCGGCTATCGCTGCAACTGCGCGATCGGAACGGCCTGGATGTCAGTCGATGGCACGCGCAGGACGCTGGTCCAGGGCTGGACGCCATCGTCGTCACCGGAAGCCATGTCGGTCATCCGCACGATCGACGGACTCGACAGTGGCACGCATGTCCTGACGCTGGAACTCACCGGCAATGATGGCCAGGGCAATACGGCCAACGCCTCGTTCGTCGTCGATGCCTTCGACATCGAAAACGGCAGGCCGATGCGGCGGATCGAGGAGAACGATCCGGCCATCACGTTCACCGGCGAGTGGATGGACATCGACGATCCCTCCGTCAGTGCCGGCAGCGTGCTGGCCACGCGCGAACTCGGCGCCACTGCCACGCTACGCTTCAGCGGCAACGCGCTCGAGTGGATCGGCTACGGCTGTCCGTGCACGGGCGGCATCGTCGACATCACCGTCGATGGCCAGTCATCCGGACCGCTGTCGAATATGTCGACGATACGGCAGCCGCAACACGCGAGCTTCAGCACGACGACGCTGCCCGACGGCGATCACGAGATGACGCTGCGCGTGACGGGCGCGAACGTGGATGCGCCACCGTGGGTCGTCGTCGATGCCTTGGCGATCGACGTCGTCGCGAGCGACAGTGCCGCGCCGACCGTTACGATGACCGCGCCCGCTGACAATGCATCAGTCACCGGCGTCGTCACGCTCGAGGCAGCCGCGCAGGACAATGTCGGCGTGACGAAGGTCCAGTTCTTCGCGGCACCGGCCGGCGGCAGCACGGTACTTCTCGGGGAAGATACCTCGGCGCCGTTCACGCTGACGCGGGACACGAGCACCATTGCGAGCGGCAGCCAGTTCCGGCTGTGGACACGTGCATGGGATGGCGCGAACAACTATGCGCAATCGCCGACGATCAACGTGAGGGTGAACCATACGGGCGACACGACGCCGCCAGTCCTGACGATCACCGAACCGGCCGACGGCAGCACGGTCTCCGGCACGATCAACCTCAGCGCCACCGCTACGGACGAAAATCACATCTCGTCGGTACGTTTCGTGATCGACTTCCTGAGCTTCGAATACATCATGACGGCCCCGATCACGGAGCCTCCGTACACGATGCGAGTGGATACGCTTTTCCTGAAGGATGGGCTCCACAGGCTCGAGGCCACCGCACGCGACGTATCCGGCAACACCAGCACTCAGGAGATTAGGGTAACGGTCGACAACAGCGTGCAGCCCAACAGCGTACGCGTGGACGATACGCACCCTGCCATCTCGTTCAACGGCGGCACGTGGACGCGCGAAACCGACGGCGAAGCTCCGCGTTTTCACTGGGACGGAGCCACTTACTCGTCGACGGTCGGCGCCACGGTGACCGGTACGTTCCAGGGAAGTGGCCTGCGCTGGCACGGATTCCGCTGCGAGTTCTGCGGCGTCGCCACGATCTCGATCGACGGAGGTCCGCCGCAGGTGGTGGATACCTACTATACGAACTTGCCGGGCCAGACCGTCAACCTCGGCACCGTCGTATACAGCTCGCCGACGCTTGCCAGCGGTACGCACACGGTGACGCTGACGGTGCAACCGTCACCATCGCCCCGTCCGGCCAACCATCGTGTGTACGTCGATGCCTTCGAGGTGTTGCGCTGATTACTGCTGCGGAGCCTGCTGGTTCGACGTGCCGGCAAACAGCCGTGTGCCGTCTTCGAGCGTGACAGACGAAATGTTCGCCGTCGGCGAGCCGTTGCGCGCCTGCCAGCCTTCGATCTTGAGCACCGTGCCTGCCGGCAGGTCTTCCTTGCGCCAGCCGCGGCGGATCAGGTTGTTCGCGGCGCCTGTTTCGAGCGCCCAGTTGGTCTTCGTGCCGTCTTCGCCAGTGACATCGACGTAGATCCAGCCATGCGGGTTCGACCACTTCATTTCAGTGACGACGCCGGTGAAGGCGACCGGTTTCTCGTTGTCGTATTCCGCGGTGAACGAGAGATGCGCGAACACCTCGCCCGTGGTCGAAACCAGGCACCCT
>DASWWP010000087.1:0-16280 GCA_036405915.1 Pseudomonadales bacterium | reverse complement strand
GACATCGGCGAAAAACGCCTGCCGCAGGATGGCCGCATCGACTACCGCATCGGCGCGCGCGATCTCGACATGCGCGTATCGACGCTGCCGGGCGTGCTCGGCGAATCGATCGTGCTGCGTATCCTCGACCGCAGCGACCTGTCGATCGAACTGTCGTCGCTCGGCATGCCGCAGAACGTGCTGCGCAACTACACGAAGGTCATCACGCAGCCGCACGGCCTGATCCTGATCACGGGCCCGACCGGCAGCGGTAAGACGACGACGCTGTACGCGACGCTCGAAAAGATCCACAACGAGAAGCACAAGATCGTCACGGTCGAAGATCCTGTCGAATACCAGCTCGCCGGCATTACGCAGATCCAGGTGAATCCGAACATCGGGCTCAGCTTCGCCTCCGGCCTGCGTTCGATCGTGCGCCAGGACCCCGACATCCTGATGATCGGCGAGATCCGTGATCACGAAACAGCCGAGATCGCGATCGAGTCCGCGCTCACCGGGCATTTAGTGTTCTCTACCTTGCATACGAACGACGCCGCCGGCGCCGTCACGCGCCTGCAGGACATGGGCATCGAGAGTTACCTGCTGAGCTCCTCGCTGCTCGCGATCCAGGCACAGCGCCTCGTGCGCCGCGTATGCACCGACTGCATGCAGGAAGGGCCGATGACGGACGACGAAGCGCTCGTGCTGAACGTCGACAAGCACGACTTCCCGCTTATCAAGCGCGGCAACGGCTGCGAACGCTGTGGCGGCACCGGTTACCGCGGCCGCGTCGGTTTGTATGAACTGTTGATGCTGTCGGACGAAATCCGCCACCTCATCACGAGCGGCATGGACGCGAACGCCATTCGCAAGCAGGCACAGCAGGAAGGCATGCTGACGCTGCGTGAAGACGCGCTGAGCAAGTTGCGCGCCGGCGTCACGACACCCGAAGAAGTGGTGAGGGTCACGCGCGCGATATGAGCAGCCACTACTTCCATTACCAGGCCTGCGATGCGCAGGGCAACATGGTCACCGGGCAGGTCAGCGCCGAGTCCGAGCGCGAAGCCGTTGCGCAGCTGCAGGCGCGCCGTCTCGTACCGGTGCGCATCAAGACCGCAAGCCGGCACGTGCAGAGCCGCAGCAATTCGAAGATCCGCAATGCCGACCTCGTGGACTTCACGAATGGCCTGACGACGCTCGTCGAAGCGCGCGTGCCGATCGACAAGGCCCTGATGCTGCTCGAAGGCATCACGGAAAAGGAACACATGAAGCGGCTCGTCGCGTCGATCCGCCGCGACGTGAAGGAAGGCAAGAGCCTCGCCGACGCGATGGAAGCGCGGCCCGAAGTCTTCTCGCGCCTGTACTTCAACCTCGTGCGCGCGGGCGAAACCGGAGGCATTCTCGATCAACTGTTGCCCGATCTCGCCGGCTTCCTCGAAACCACGGAAGAGACGCGCAAGCAGATCATCTCGGCGCTGACGTATCCGTTCATCCTGCTGTTCGTCGGCATAGTCTCCGTTGCGCTGCTGCTCGTATTCGTCGTGCCGCAGTTCACGGCAATGTTCGAAGACGTCGGCTCCGACATTCCCGGCTCCGCGCAATTCCTGCTCGACCTCAGCGAAGGACTGCAAAGCTGGGGCTGGCTCGTCGTGCCGATCGTAGCGCTGTGCATCTGGGGCTGGCGCTGGATCGATCGCGACGAAGAGCGCAAGCGCGCGAAGGACAAATGGCTGCTGACGCTGCCACTGATCGGCAACCTGCTGCTCTACAAGGACGTCGCGATCTTCGCGCGCACGCTTGGCGCGCTGCTCGGCGCGGGCATTCCGCTGATCAAGGGATTGCGCGTCGCGCGCGACGTCATCACGAACGAGGAATTGATCCGCCACCTGCAACAGGTGGAAGAAGACGTGCGTGGCGGTGCCGGCCTCGGTGCGTCGCTCGCGAAAACGCGCCAGTTTCCGGTGCTGTTGCACCAGCTCGTGACGGTCGGCGAAGAGTCGGGCCGCACGGGCAGCATCCTGAAAAAACTCGCCCGCACCTTCGATGCACAGGTACGCGACCAGATGACACGCCTGGTCAGCGCACTGCAGCCGGCACTCATCGTGCTGCTGGGCATCGTCGTGGGCGGTATCATCATCATCATGCTGAAAGCCGTATTCAGCATGAATACGGTCGATTTCTGAAGGAGTACCGCATGAACGAAGGCCTTGTGAATGCACATGCCTCGCCGCGCCCGGCACCTCTGCCGCGCATCGTGCTGATGTCGGCACTGCTCGCCGTGAGCGGTTGCGCGACGATGCCCGAAGCTTCGGCGCCGGCTCCTGCTCCGGCACCGTCCGCCGCGGCAACGCCCGCACCGGCAAACATCCCCGATACGACAGCCGAAGCTGAAGCGGCCGCTGCCGCCGAACGCGCTGCAGCGATCGCCGACATCAATCGCGATGGCCGCGTGATCCAGCTCGGCACGTTTACCGAACAGGCGCCGCAGGTGGAGCCGCCGGCGAACAACGTCGTCGAACTGAACTACGAGCAGGAAGACCTGCGCACGGTGTTCGAACAGCTTGGCGGCGTGTTGAACATCAACATGGTCATCGATCCGACGATCAACACGCGCGTGAGCCTGCGCACCTCGCCTAACAATCCACTGCGCTACGAAGACATCTGGCCCGTCATGCGCCAGCTTGCGCGCAATGCCGGTGTCACGATCGAACAGGCCGGCAACGTATGGGAGTTCACGCTGAATCCCTCGAACGTGCCGACGGCGATCGTGTTGCCGGACCAGCTCGGCGCCGTCGCCTCGTCCGAAGTGCTGCAGGTGACGCCGCTGACCTACATCTCCGCCGAGGCCGCCGAAACGGCGCTGACGCCGATGCTGCAGCCGCCCGGCTCGCTGATCCGCCTTGGCACCGGCAACCTGCTCGGCATCTACGGGTCGCCCGAGCAGCTCGAACGCATCAATGCCCTGCTCGCGGTTCTCGATGACGATCCGTTCGCGAACCACGGCATCCAGCTGTACCCGCTGCAGAATTCGTCGGCCGCGGCGGTTGCCGAAGAACTGCAGAATGTCCTGACGATGATCGAAGGCGAGCAGAGTTCGTACCAGGTGCTCGGCCTCGAACGCATCAATGCCGTACTCGTCGTCGCACCGGCCACGCGTGGATTCGAGGAAGTGGCGCGCTGGATCCGCATCCTCGACTCCGGCAGCCAGGACCAGGGCGAGCAGCTGTTCGTCTATCGCGTGAAAAACCTGACGGCGACGACGCTGTCGGAAACGCTCGTCAATGTGTTCGGCGAGGAAGAGGAGCAGGACGAAGAGCCTGCGCCGAATGCGCCGCAACCGATCATCAACCAGTTCGATCCGCTCACGCCGGGCAACGTCAACGTCCCGGTGCCGGGCCTCGGCGGAATCGCCGTGCAGCCTGAAACCCCCGCGACTCCAGAGAACATCGTGTCGGGCAACCTGTCCGTGTCGATCGTCGCCGACGAAGACACGAACGCACTGCTCGTGCGCGCGTCGCCACGCGAGTATCGCCAGTTGCTGACGACGATCGCGCAGCTCGACAGCGTGCCGCTGCAGGTCATGATCAATGGCGTGATCGGCCAGGTCAGGCTGACCGACAGCATGCAGTTCGGCATCGACTGGACGCGCGTGTCGGCAAACTCACGACTCGGCACACGCTTCCTGCCGGGTACCGGCTTCACGACATCCGACTTGCAGACGCCCGGCACCGGCTTCGACCCGGGTGACGTGCAGCGCACCGGCTCCGGCCTGATCCTGACCCGAAGCTTCATGGACGGCGCGGCGCAGATCGATGCGATGCTGCGTGCGATCGGCCAGGACAACGAAGTGCGCCTGCTCGCACGCCCCACGCTCATTGCGATGAACAACAGGGAGGGCGAAATCAAGGTAGGCCAGCGCGTACCGGTGAACAATGGCGTCACCGTCGGTATCGGCGGTGTACAGACCTCGAACATCGCTTACCAGGATGTCGGCATCGTGCTGACGATCACGCCGCGCATCAACGACGACGGCCACATCACGCTGGAGATTTTCCAGAGCCTCTCGTCCGTCGAGGCGCTGACGGCCGGCGTAAACAACAACCCGACCTTCACGAACCAGGAAATCACGACGACAGTAGTCGTCGCCGATCAGGAAACGATCGCGCTCGGCGGATTGATCCAGGAAGACGCGACGAACAACAATACCGGCGTGCCGTACCTGCAAAAGATTCCGGTACTGGGTGGGTTGTTCTCCTATCAGGAACGCACAATGGGCCGCCGGGAACTGTTCATCATCATTCACCCCCAGATCATCCAGGGTGGCAGCAGTGACAGTGCACAGATGGCGGCGTTTCGCGCGAGCTTTACGCACGTATCCGAGCTGCTGCGCGAAGCAGGCCTGTAAGCAGCGATGAACGCGCGGGCGCGGTAGAATCCGCTCCGCGCACGACCGCAGGCTTGATCCAGGACCATTGCAGATCCAACAGGAGTACGACATGAAATCCCGCCTCAAATCCAGCCAGGGCTTCACGCTGATGGAGCTGCTGATCGTCATGGCGATCCTCGCGATGCTCGCGGCGCTGGTCGGACCGGCGCTGTTCAGCAACCTCGGCCGCGGCCAGCGTTCGGCCGCGCAAACGCAGATGGACGCCCTGTCGACGGCGCTCGATTCCTATCGCCTCGACATCGGCCGCTATCCGCGCGAACTCGAAGGCCTGCTCGAAAACGACACCGGACGCGACGCGTGGAGCGGCCCATACCTCGAGCGCACGGAAGTGATCCCGCTCGATCCGTGGGGCAACGAATACGTCTACTCGGTCGAGGGCCAGAGTTTCGAGCTGATGTCCCTCGGCGCCGACGGCGCGCCGGGCGGTGAGGGCGATGACGCGGATATCCAGCTGTAACGAGCCGCCCCACACCGCGTCATTCCCGCGCGAGCGGGAATACGGCCCGGGGTGCATGGAATCATGGATGCACGCGAATGAACTCAAGGCACGGCCCAATTCCGCGGTGGCCGGCTTTACGCTGCTCGAGCTGCTGATCGTCCTGTCCATCATCGCGATCGCGACCGGCCTGATCGTGCCGAACCTCGCGATCACCGACAACGCCGCATTCAATGCCGACGTACGCCGCGCGGCCAGCGCGTTGACCTATGCGCGCCGCATGGCGATCGTCAAGGGCGCGCCGCAAAGCGCCAGCCTGTACGCGCTCGATCGTGACGCGCGCGATTACGACGAGCTGCTCGCGGAAGCGAACGCCAACGACGGCAGCGCGCGTTGGGCGAGCGACGACATTGCACTCGAATACCAGAGCGAGCTCGCACCGGACGCGGAACGTGTCGAAAAAATCGAGATCACCTTCTTTCCACAGGGCGGCAGCACGGGCGGCCTGCTGGCCTTCCTGCGCGACGAACGCTCCGCACTGATCCGCGTGAATGCGATTACGGGCCGCATTGAAACCGCATACAACGGCGAGGAGCTCGACGATGAGCGCTGAGCTGCGCCGCAGGCTGGCAACGCGTGCGGCCACGAGAGCTGGCGGGCGCATCGATCTTGCGAAAGCCTCGGGAGCACGCGCTTGTCGTGGCTTCACGCTGCTCGAAGTGCTCGTTGCGTTGACGATCGCCGGCATGGCGCTCGGCGGCCTTTTCTCCGTGATCGGCGGCAACAAGCGGCTTGCGTGGCGCTCGGAAGAAGCGCTCGTGCGCACGATGGACATGCGCAGCCTGATCAACCAGGCACAGCTCGACGACACGCGCGGCGAATTGCTGCCGGCACGCGTGGTGCCAGACCTGCGCACCGAATCGGACATCGAGCTTCCGGAACCTGAAGACCGCGCGGTCGCCGGCAGCGTGCACAAGCTGCGCGGCTACGAGCTGCGGGACGCGAACGGCGACGTCGTCGCCAGCGGCTCATACTGGGTCGAGCTGGATACGCCGGAATGACATTCGCGCATCGCCACGCAATGACGGACCGGCGACCGCGCCCGCAACGCGGTTTCACGCTACTGGAGCTGATGCTCGCGATGGCGCTCACGGCGCTGCTGCTCGGCATGTTGAGCGCTGGCGTGTACACGGTCGTGAACGACTGGCAGGACGAAACCAGCGTGCTCGACGAGACGCTCGACAAAAGTCTCGTCGTGCTGCAACTGGAGCGAGCTCTGCTCGGCGGGTTTCCCCACAGTTACATCGGCGAGGACCTCGCGCGGCACGTCTATTTCGACGGCGACGAAAGTGCCCTCGCCTTCGTGTCCGCCGTTTCGCCGCAGCGCGCCGCGGGCCTCACAGCCTGGCAGCTCGAGTCAGGTGACGACGGCCTGCAACTGAAGCTGACTCCCGCCTTTGGCGACAATCCGCAAACACGTCTCGACGTACTCGAACCGACGCTTCTGCTGCCCGGCTACCGCGCGAGCTTCCGCTACCTGCTGCAGCGCAATCCGGACGAAAAGGAATGGCTGGACGAATGGGACGGTGCCGAGCGGCAAAGCCTGCCGCTTGCCGTGCACGTCGTACTGAGTCCGCTCGATGGCGACCGCGAGGAACTGCCGCTCGAAATCGTCGCGCCGATACGCGCATGGCGGCACGTGGAAATCGAGCCGGTAGTGCCGGTGAATTAGCGATACTTCGTCATTCGGAAATGAATTGAACGCAAGCCACATGAAACAGCAGTCGCATAATCACAGCCAGCGCGGCACCGTCCTGATCATCACGCTTTGGACGATCACGCTGCTGACCATCCTCGTGACGGTACTCGCCGGGCAAAGCCGGCTGTCGGCGCGCGCGACGCAGTTCCATCAGGAAGAAGTGCAGAACTGGGCCCATGTCAGTTCTGCCGTGAACCAGGCCGAGATGGAACTGATCCTCGACCTGATGGACCAGCCGGTGCTGACTCCCGCCGAACAGGCCGAGAACCCCGTCCCGCCACGCTACCGCCGGTACCGTGGCGAACCGGTGCAGCTGTCGTGGCCGCAGGCGGAAGAGATCGTCGTGCGCGTGTGGGACCACGCCGGCAAGATCAACCTCAGCGAACTGAGTCGCGCGCGCCTGCGCGGCATGATCGAAAAGAAGCTTGGCGACGATGCGCAACCCGGCCAGGTCGACGAGTTGATGTCCGCATGGAACGACTGGACCGACCTCAATGACCAACCGGCGGTAAACGGCGCCGAAGGCGAGTATTACGGCGAGCTCGACCTGCCTTACGAGCCGCGCAATGGCCGGCTCGAAACGGTGGAAGAACTGTTGCAGATCCGCGGCTTCGCCGAGGTGTTCGCCGACGTCGACCTCGACGCCGCGTTCACGCTGTACGGTGACAGCGACCTCGTGAACCTGAACCTCGCCACCGTCGAAGCGATGCGCCTGATTCCGGGCCTCGACGACGAACTGATCGACGAGATCATCGCATGGCGTGAAACCAACGAGTTCGTCGGCAACGGCGACATCGCGCAGCTCGTGCCGGCCGACCGCATGGCCGAGTTGCGGCCGTGGATGCAGAGCCGCCGCATGGCGAATCACTTCACGATCATGGCATACCGGCGCCAATCCCCGGATAATGCCGCCGGCGGAGAGGCCCCGGACCTCATCGAAGACGGCGTCGTCATCGACGACCCTTCCGATGCAGCCACGACAGCCTACGCCGAGATCGTTGAAATCGCTTCGCCCACCGACAAACCGCGCGTGCTGAAAATCAATCCCTACCAGAACATACCGATCCGCAAGATCGTGGTCGATACCGAAGGCGAGCGCTGATGCTCGTTCGCGTCCTTCGCAATTTGCGTGATGGCGTAGCCGTGCCGCTGCGAGCCTGCATCGACCATGCCTCGCTGCTGCGCATGCTCGTGCGTCGCGACCTCGTCGCGCGCACGTCGGGCACATTGCTCGGCAAACTGTGGCCTGCTCTGCAGCCCGCGCTGCAGGTGCTCGGCTTCTGGTTCCTGTTCGATATCGTGTACGGCATGCGTGAGCAGCGCGGCAACGACTTCCTCGAATACCTGCTGATCGGCATGCTGCCGTGGCTGTTGCTGTCCGAAGTCCTGACGCGCTCATCGGGCCTGTTCCGCGAGTTCGCCAACTTGTATCGCCGCACGCCGTTCCCGGTCGAACTGCTGCCTGTCCTCATCATGGTGATTCCCGGCGTCGTGCACACCGTCGTGTTCTGCGGGCTCGCGTTCGCGTTTCATGGCCCGCTCGCCGCGCTGCAATCGCTCCTCGTCGTGCCGCTGTTGTTGCTGTGGCTGCTGCCGCTGACGCTGCTGTTCTCGGTGCTCGGCGTGTTCCTGCGCGACTTCGCACAGGGCCTGCCGTTTCTACTCATGCTGATCATGTACAGCACGCCGATCCTGTACTTCCCGGACATGCTGCCGGATGGCTTCCGCAACTGGTTGTGGCTGAACCCCTTCGCCGACCTCGTGTCGGTCATCCATGCGACCGTCGACACGAGCACGATCGATCCCAACGCCGTGGCGCGCCTCGTCGGCCTGTGGTTGCTGATGCTCGGCCCCTGCTGGGCCGTGTTCCGCCGCAGCGTGCCGCACGTACGCGAGGTGCTGTGATGACGCGGCCGATCATCAAGCTTGCGGGAATTTCGAAGTACTACCGGCTGTATCGCCACGACTTCGACCGCGCGAAGGAAATCTTCACGGGCAGGGCGCACCACGAGAAGCACTACGCGCTGCGCGACATCAGCATCGACGTGCGCCACGGTGAGGTCGTCGGTGTCGTCGGCAAGAACGGCGCTGGCAAGAGCACGCTGCTGAAAATCCTCGCCGACACGCTGCAGCCGTCCGAAGGCACGATGCACATCGAGGGCCGCGTTGCCGCGCTGCTCGAGCTCGGCGCGAGCTTCCATCCGGAAATGACCGGGCACGAAAACATCTACCTGAATTGCTCGATCCAGGGTTTGGGCAAACAGGAAACCGACGCGATCTATGACGACATCATCGCGTTCTCCGGCGTCGAGGAATTCATCCATCGCCCGGTCAAAACCTATTCGAGCGGCATGTTCGTGCGCCTCGCGTTCGCGATCGCCACGCACATCGACCCCGACATCCTGATCATCGACGAAGCACTGTCCGTGGGCGACGGCGCATTCGCACGCAAGTCCTTCGATCGCATCATGGACTTCAAGCGCGCCGGCAAGACCATCTTCTTCTGCTCGCATTCGCTGTACCAGGTCGAAGCACTGTGCGACCGCGTGCTGTGGATCCACGAAGGCCGCGTGCGCGCGGAAGGCGCGCCGGCGACCGTCGTCACCGAGTACGGCGAATTCCTGCGCATGGAAGCGCCGCGCGCCGAAAGCATGGAGGTGGAGGCTGAAGGCGATGGCGAAGTCGCAGAGAAGCCAGTCACCGTGCCGCGCGTCAGCAGTGCAACACCGCGCATCGTCGACATCGCGGTCAGCGTCGACGGCCATCGCGCACGCGCGCACAAAGTGCTGAGTGGCCACAGTACACTCGACATCGCCGTAAGCTTCGACCCGGGCCAGGGCCTGCCGCTCGCGAGCGTCGGCATCGCGTTTACCGGGGGCGATGGACGCATCCTGTCGAGCCTGGGCTCAGTGAACGATGGCATTGCGCTGAAGCTCGACGCCGAGGGCCTTGGCATCGCGCGCGTGCAGCTACCCAAGTTCCCGTTGCTGAAAGGCAACTACAACATCGACGTGTACCTGATGTGCGAGCAGGGCCTGCACATCTACGAAGCCGTCGTGCAGGCCGCCGAGCTGAACGTCGAGCAGAAAGGACTCGCGCGCGGCCTCGTCGACCTGCCGCATACGTGGCTGCCGTGAACACAATGGGTTCATTAGAAGACGCTCCTGACGCAGCGAATTCCGCGCAACAAACTCTTACCGTCCGCGAACTCACGCCGGCCGATGCGCCGGCGATGCGCGCACTGTTCACGAAGATTTTCCAGAAGGAAATGTCGCAGCCGCTGTGGGACTGGAAGTACGCGCGCCCGCACTGCGCCGCGCTCGGCGTCTGGCGGGGCGACGAACTCGTCGCGCACTATGGCGGCATGGGTACGGACATCCAGTACAACGGCCAGCCCGCCCGCGCCGTGCAGATCTGCGACGTGATGGTCGACACGACGGTGCGCCAGTCCGTGCGCACGCAAAGCCCTTTCTTCCTGTCGACGAGCGCCTTCCTCGAGCGCTACATCGGTTACGACAATCCGTTTCTCCTTGGCTTCGGCTTCCCGAGCGATCGCCACATGGCGCTCGCGGCGCACCTGAAACTCTACGCGCCGGTTGGCAAGATGTGGGAACTGAGCTGGGCGCTAGATGCGCAGCCGCGCATGCCATGGTTGCTGAAAGCGGACCTGCTCGATGCAGCGAATTTCACGCGCTATCGAAAGCAGCTCGATGCACTGGGAGTGCAGCAGGCTGCCGGCCTTCGCGAACGCATCGTTGCACGCAAGGATGCGGACTTCGTCTCATGGCGCTACCTGCACCATCCGCTCGAACGCTACACGCTATTGCTCGTGACGCATCGCATCAGCCGCAGGACGATCGGGCTGTGCGTGCTGAAAGTGGAAGACGAGCGCGTGCTGTGGATGGATGCGATCGCGCCGCTCGCGAATTTGCCTGCGCTTGCGCAGGTCGCCAGAGCGGCCACCTGGCTGCTCGAGCGCCGCAAGCTCGTGTTGTGGTGCAGCGAACCGGATGTGAATCGCTTCGGTGCCGTGAGCGCCGCGACAGCACTGCCGATCACGACACCAGCGAACGTGTGGACGCCCGGGCCGGCGCCGGATGTTTTGAAGGACAAGTGGTGGTTGTTGGCCGGGGATACGGACTGGCTGTAGACCCCCGGCGACGAACGGCCATCGCCAGGCATGATCAAGCCGAAGCGATGGGAATCAACGCACGTTCAGCAGATCACTGATGCCGCGCATGTCGTCCGCCGTCAGCACGCCGGCATCGCGGCGCAGTGCAAGTCCAGCGCGGATGTGGTCGTAGCGCGCGGCCTGCAGGTCGCGTTCGGCGCGGAAGCGATCGCGTAATGCGTTCAGTACGTCGACGCTCGTCACGGTGCCGAGCTCGAAGCCTTCGAGCATCGCGGTGTACGAGGTGTCGGTCGACTCGGCGAGCGCCTGCCCTGCCTCGATGCGGGCTTCGCCGGCCCTGACGAGCAGGAAGTCGTTGCGGGTCTGTTCGATGAGGTCGAGTTCAGCCTGGCGCAATTCGTTCGCGGCGATGTTGCGCATGCTCTGCGCTTCGCGGACGCCGGCGCGGGCGGAGCCGCCCGAAAAAATCGGCACGGAAAAGTCGAGGCCCACGTACGTGGAATCGGTTCGGCCGCTCGGCAGCAGGATGTTGTCGAAACCGGTGTTGGTATTCTGCTGTTGCACGACGAGCGATACGCGCGGCATGTGCGCGCCGCGCTGGCGTGAAACCTGTTTCTCTGCCGCCTGCAACGCCAGCTGGCGCGCTTCGATCAGGCGGTTGTTCTCACGCGTCCGTTGCAGCCACACGTCGAGCCCATCCTGCAGCGGCTGAACGGCTATCTCCTCCGGCAGCCGCGCCAGCGCCCCGGCTTCGAGCCCCGAGACTGCGCGCAGGTTCTCACGTGCAAGTGCCAGTTCCGATTCGATCGTCACGCGTTCGGCCTGGATCGCGGCCAGGCGTGCCTGTGCATCGTAAAGGTCGGTGATTCGCGCCAGCTGCAGATCGTACAGGTCCTGTACGCGATCGAGCTGGTTCGTCATCGCCTCATATTCGGATTCGATCGAGCCGAGGGCGTCTTCCTGCTGCAGCACGCCGAGGTAGGCATCGGCCACCTCGGTCAGCAGCTGCGCAACCTGCGCGTAGTATTCCGACTCACTCTGGTCTTCGAGCAGATACGCCTGCCCTCGCGCGGCGAATGCGCCCCAGTTGAACAGCACCTGGCTCAGCTGCAGCGTGTAGCGTTCACCGGTGTACGTGATTTCCGGGCGGGCCGTTTCCTGGCGCTCGTTATCCGACACGTTCGCGTTCGCCGTAATCTGCGGCAACAACTGTCCATTCGTCTGGTCCTTTCGCGCCGTCATCACGGCCCAGCGTTCGCGTGAGATGTTGAGTTCGGGGTTGTTGTTGAGCGCAGCGGTGAAGAAATCCTCGAGCGTCCTGCCCGGCTGCTGCATGGCAATGACGTTGTTCGCATCGACGATCTCGGCCGCACGCACGCCGGTTCCGGCACACAACAGCAGGGCGAGCGGCAAGGCAGCTAGTCGCAGAGTCATAGGCTCAGTCTTCGTTGAAGGAGCGTGCGATGGAGATAGACAGTGGTTTCAGCAGGTACTGCAGGAACGTACGCGAACCGGTTGCGATGAATACTTCGGCCGGCATGCCGGGAACGAGTTCGAGGCCTTCGAGGTCTTCGAGCGATTCGGGATTGATGGCGACACGCGCCTGGTAATAGGACTGCCGCGTGGCCTCGTCGATCATCGCATCCGCCGACAGGCCCAGTACGGTGCCGTACAGCGTCGGCACGCTCTTGCTGCTGAAGGCCGACAGGCGGATTGTTGCTTCCTGGCCAGCTTCGACACGGTCGATGTCCGTGACGGCCACCTGCGCTTCGATGATCAGGTCTTCGGCCTGCGGCACGATCTGTGCGATCTCGGTACCCGGTGCAACTACGCCTCCCACCGTATGGAACTGCAGGCCGGTGACGACGCCGTCGGCTGTTGCGCGCACGAAGGTACGCGCGACTATGTCAGTGAGCGCCGTGACGCGTTCGCTCGTGTCGTTCAATGCAGTCTGTGTCGTCGCAAGTTCGTCGACCACCTGCGTCTGGAATTCGTTCTGCAACTGCAGGATCTGCAGCTTCGTTTCGCCGATCTGGATTTCGGTCGACGCGATCTGGGCAGCAAGATCGGCCGCTTCGCCATTCGTAACGGCGTGGCTGCGCTCGAGTTCGCGCAGGCGCTGCTTGTTTTCGAAACCGCGGTCCAGCAGCGTCTGCACGTCCGAAAGTTCCTCGCCATAGGAATTCGCAAGCATCGTCTTGCTTTCGCGCATCGCTTCGAGGCCCTGGATGCGGGACTCGAGCTGGCCGACACGCTGCTCGAGCACCGCAATGGCGCCTTCCTGCGCGGCTTTGCGCACGCGGAACTGCTGGTCCTGGCTTGCCATTTCGACCTTGGCCTGCGGTGCCGTGCTTTTCGTCAGCAGCTCGGGATACGCGATCGTGTCGAGGTTGTCGCGTTCTGCGATCAGGCGTGCTTCCTTCGCGCTCAGTGCAAGCAACTGCCCGCTGTAGATTTCGAGCTGCGCCTGCGACTGCGTGGAATCGAGCGTCAGCAGGACATCCCCTGCCTTCACCGTGTCGCCATTCTGTACCTGCAGGTCTTTCACGATGCCGCCTTCGAGATGCTGGACGACCTTGTTGTACGAACTGACGCTGATGCGGCCGACCGCGTGCGCGGACTCGCCCAGCGGCGCGAATACGGCCCAGATGCCGAATACGCCAAAAACGAGGAACGCGATCGTCATGCCGATGCGGCGCGGCGCATCGAAACTGGTTTCGACGCCCTGGCCGGTGTGCGTCAGCGCCTCGGTGGCGCGCGTGATGCCCGAAAGCGCGGGCACGGAGGCGGACGCCTTCTGCGTGCCGTCGCTGGATGCCGGCAGGTTTGTGTTCTGATTCACGTTGAGTCCCGTTTCAATGCCGCGTACGCGGCGCTGTCTTTCTATGCCGCGCCGGCTGTGCGGCGAGCGTCAGGTTGTTGCGTCAGTGCCTGCAGCACCTGGTCGCGCGGACCGAAGCCGGCAACCACGCCTTCCTTCATTACGAGCAGCTTGTCGACCGCCGACAGGACCAGCGTGCGATGGCTGATGATGATGACCGTGCAACCCTGCGCCTTGACGCGCATGATCGCCGCGACGAGTTCTTTCTCGCCCTGGTCGTCGAGGTTCGAGTTCGGTTCGTCGAGCACGAGCAGTTTCGGATTGCCGTAAATCGCGCGCGCGAGTCCGATGCGTTGGCGCTGGCCGCCAGACAGTACGCCGCCGGCGCCGCCGATAACCGTGTCGTAACCTTCGGGCTGGCGCAGGATCAGTTCATGCACACCGGCGAGTTTCGCGGCTTCCACTACCTTTTCCGGATCCACGTCGCCGAAGCGGCAGATGTTGTCGGAGATCGTGCCGTCGAACAGTTCGATGTCCTGCGGCAGGTAACCGACATACGCGCCGAGATCGTCGCGATCCCACAACGTGATGTCGGCGCCATCGAGGCGCACCTTGCCGGCGACCGGCGGCCAGATGCCGAGAATGGCCCTGGCCAATGTCGATTTGCCCGAGGCGCTGGGGCCGATGATCCCCAGTGCTTCCCCGGCACTCAGCTGGAACGTTACGCCGCGTACGACGGGAGTTTTGGCGCCCGGCGGCGTCACGTGCACGCCTTCGAGAGCGAGGTTGCCTTCAGGCGCCGGGAGCTGCATGCGTTCGCGTTCCGCGGGCAACTGCGTCAGCAGGTCATTGAGGCGCTCGTACTGCGCGCGAGCGTTGGAAAAGCCCTTCCACGTGCCGACGAGCATGTCGATCGGCGCCAGTGCGCGGCCGAGCAACAGCGAGCCGGCAATCATCGCGCCTGGAGAGATCATGTTCTCGAGCGCGAGCAATGCGCCGAGCCCGAGAATCAGCGATTGCGTGACCATGCGGAAAGTCTTCGTCACGGCACCGATGCCGCCGGCGAGCTTGCTGGCGTCTGTTTGCAGCTGCAGCACTCGGTCGCTGATTTCCTGCTGCCGCGCGCGTACCGAATTGCCCATGCCCATCGCGGCGATGACTTCGGCGTTGCGCAAGCTGCCTATCACATGCGCACTCGCCTTGGTCGCCGCATTGTTCGCTTCCTTGAGTCGATCGTTCGTCTGCACTTCGTTGAGCCAGGCGAGGCCGACCATGATGATGCCGGCAATCAGCGCAGTCACGCCGAACCAGAAATGAAACATGAACATCACGGCGAGATATACCGGGAACCACGGCGCATCGAAGAAGGCGAAGATGCCGTTGCCGGTGAGGAACTGGCGCAGGCCGGTGAGATCGCTGATCGGCTGCGAACCATGCTTCGTTCCCATCAGCGCCAGCTTGAACGTTGCGTTGAAAACACGCTCACGCAATTTCACTTCGAGCCGGTTGCTTGCCGCGATCAGGATGTACGAGCGTACCCATTCGAAGCCGCCAAGTGCGACAAGCATTGCGACGAGGATCAACGTCAACATGCCAAGGGTCGACATGCTGCCGCTCGCGATCACGCGATCGTAGACCTGCATCATGTAGATGATCGGCACGAGCTGCAGCAGGTTCACGGCGGCGCTGAACAGGCCGGCGTAGATGAAGTGTTGCTTGACGGCCCTGAGAGCCTCGGCCAGCTCCGCGGACGCTGGTTTGATCAGAAGATTTTTCATGTCGCCGGAAAAGTTGAGCCTGGTCCTTGAGCCTGGATTGTTAGAGCTGCCGCCAGTCGGAATGTCCCAAATTGGGGCTTCGTGGGCGAATTCAACTGCGCGATGCTGCGAGCGCGCGATTGTATCTCACCAAGGCATTGTGCTTACAGGGAAAATCCCCGAGCAGCGTCAGAGCTCATCTCGTGCCTCATGCAAGACGAATACGCGTAAAAGTTAAAATGACTACAGCTCCGTTGTCCCCTCCGCGAGCGCGCGCAAGGTAGGCAGGTCGGGAACGATGAGGCGAGTCGTGCCGTCGCGTTTGACGATTTCCTGTGTCTGCAGCGTCTGGAACACACGCGTCACCGTTTCACGGCTGAGGTTCAGCATGATCGCGATCTCCATGTGTGTCGGTGGATTCTTGATGACAGCGTCTTTCATATTCGCCTTGTCGGCCTCCGGCACGAGCAGCCACAGCTGATAGCAAACGCGCTGTGAAATGTTCGGCATGCCGAGCAGCGAACGCTGTTGCGTCATTTGTCGCACACGGCGCGCGAGGCGTTCACCGAGTGACGTCACGATCTCGGGATGGGCAAGCATGGCCTCGCGCAATGCATCGATCGGCACGCATACGACCATGGCCGGAGACAGCACGATGACGAATTCCGGCTGCGGGCCATGGTCGAACACGCCGAGTTCGCCGCAGAAATCGCCTGGCTCGATGAAATACAGGCCAACTTCGCGCCCGTCTACGGTAAAATCCACGCCCTGCAAGCGCCCCTCGAACAGCAGGCACACGTGGTTTTCGCGGACACCGGCATTCAGCACGACAGCCCTGCGTGCATATTTTTGAACGGAAGACTGCTGCGCCAGCTTGACCCGTGCCGCCATCGGCAACGCTTTCAGAAGCGGAAAGAAGCTGAGGAGCTCTGGGGTAACTACCATGGAA
>DASWWP010000086.1:0-20598 GCA_036405915.1 Pseudomonadales bacterium | reverse complement strand
GTCGAGGCCGGATACGACCGTTACGTGTTCACGGAATGGCTCAAATGGTTTCAGGATCGGCTTGAAGTCGAAATTCGTGCCGACGGTGTCCGGCGTCCAGTCGCGCATGATCGCGCCGTGCGGCAGGTAGAAGAATCCCATGCGCGGTTTCGGCGCGGCGGCCGTTTGCGCGATGGCGGTGGCGGCCGGAACCATCGCGTCGAGGAACGGCAATGCGATTGCCGTGCCGAGGCCGCGCAACACGTGGCGGCGCGAAAGATGTTTCTTCGTGATGAACATGGGCATATCCCCCTTACTCTCTGGCCAGCGACAGCGAGCCGCTCTCGTCGTCGACCGGCATCGATTTCATCCTGAACGCATCGCTCTCGACGATGCCGAGCACGATCTCTTCGAAGCGATAATCGTTCTCCGCCGCGCGGCGCGCGACCGAGCGCACGGTCGGCATGTCGTAATGTTCCACCGTGCGGCCGAGCGCGAAGGTCATCAGCTTTTCCGTCAGCGCCCACACGAACTGGTCGGGGCGGGACAGCAAGGCTTCACGCAGGTCGGCCGGCCCGCCGAGCGCTTCGCCACTGACCATGCGGCCCTGCGCATCGATCGGCGCGGCGGCAAAGCGGTCGATGTCGCGCCAGAGTCCGATCGCATCGAAGTTCTCGAGCGCGATGCCCATCGGATCGATAACGCCGTGGCACTGGTTGCACGAGGGCTGCGCGCGATGTTCCTCGAGACGCTGGCGGATCGTCGTGACCGCTTCGCCCGGTTCGCGCGTGTCGAGATCCACTTCGACGCCCGGCGGCGGGGCAGCCGGCGGCGTGCCGATCAGCGTTTCGAGGATGTACGCGCCGCGCAGCACGGGCGACGTGCGGTTCGGATACGAGGTCAGCAGCAACACGCCGCCCTTGCCGAGCAGGCCAAAGCGGCGTTCGTCCTGCAGTTCGACGCGGCGGAACTGCGAGCCGCGCACGTCGTCTACGCCGTAATGGCGTGCGAGGCGTTCGTCGATGAAGCTGTGCTGGGCGCTCAGCAGGTCGAGCACGCTCGCGTCGGAACGCAGGATGCTGTCGACGAACAGCGCAAGTTCCTGCTTCATCGACGCGCGCAGGTCCTTGTCGAACTCGGGGAAGATGCGCGGATCAGGATCGATCGCGTCGATGTCGCCGACCTTCAGCCACTGGAATGCGAAGTTATGCGTCAGCGCTTCGGCCTTCGGATGCGCGAGCATGCGGCGCACCTGCTGCTTCAGCACGTCCGGCTGGCTCAGTTCGTTGCGTTCGGCGAGCGCGATCAGCTCCTCGTCGGGGCCTGTGCTCCACAGGAAAAACGACAGGCGTGACGCGAGCTCGACGTCGGTTACGGGGAACACGTCTCCCGGCTGCGCGCCTTCAGGCAGCGGTTCGGCGCGATACAGGAACTTCGTCGATCCGAGGATCGCCATGACGCCTTTCTGGATGCCGCTTTCGAAACCGGCCTGTTCCACGCCGCTGCGATAGAACTGCATGATGGGCTGCATGTCGGCATCGTCCACCGGGCGCCGGAAGGCCTGGCGTGCGAGCGACGACAGAATCTGCGTAGCACACCTGTCCTGCTCCGCGGTTGACGCCGGATAGCATGAAAAGATTTTGCGGCGACTCGCGAGGTCCGGCATGCCGGCGGGATTCGTTGGCCCGAAGGCCTTGAACTGCACGACGACCGGGATGTTGTCCTGACCCTCGCCCGGACTCAGGTGATCGACGATGCGATCCGACTCCGCGAAGCTGCGCGCAACGAAACCCGCCGCGATCGTATGATGTCCCGCCGTGACCGGCAGCTTGATGCCATTGAAACGGTCCTGGATCGCGGTGATGGCCGGCGTCTGCTGCAGGTCGACGGCCGCTTCGTCCTCCTGACCGCCGAGTTTCGTGCTGTATACCTCTTCGCCATCGATCGTCAGGATGAACTGGTGCTCCGACTGCAACCACCACGTCGGATACGACCGTTGCAGCGAGCCTTCCTGCGACGCGATCTCGACGTTGAATTCGTACTCGCCGTCGGCCGGGAAATAATGTTCCGCGGAAAAGCCGCCGCGCGTACCGAGCGGAAGACCGTCAACGTGGCGGTATTGCGTCGCGAGGCTAGGCGCTTCGTACGTCGCCACTTCCGGCGCCGGGTTGTCGCTGCCGAGCGCGAGAATGCTGACGGCTCGCGCCGCGGAGAAATACTGCTCGAGGAAACTCGGCGACACCTGCAGCACTTCGGCGACATTGTCGAAGCCATCGGCGGAGGTATCGGGCGGCAGCAGTTCCTCGGCATCGACTTTCACGGCTAACAAGTCTTCGACCGCATTGCGGTATTCCTTGCGGTTGAGCCGGTGCACGGCGACGTGTCCGGGATTCGGTTTGCTTGCCGCGAGCGCGTCGAGGTAACCCTCCATGCCCGCGACGAAGTCGTCGAGTGCGGCTTCGCTCGGGCGCTCGTTGCCCGGTGGCGGCATCAGGCGTCCGCGCAATTTGCGCGTGGCGGCTTCGAACACTTCGGTGTTGTCGGCGATCGTGGCCGGCGACAGCGTGTCGAAGGCGATGCTGCCGGCCCAGTCTTCGCTGTTGTGGCAGCTGACGCAGTAGTCTTCGAGCAGCGCCCATTGCTGCTCGACGTTCTGCGGCGCATGTGCGCCGGCTTCCGCGGCGGCGGCGGCGAGCGGGTTCAGCGCGAACCCGGCGGAGAGCGTGGCGTATACGAGCGTGTGCCGCTTCATCAGATAAACCCACCCATGTCATAGGTATGTGCCCACATGCCGCGATAGGCTTCGAGCACGAACTCGGAAGGATCGCCCCAGCGGGCGTCGTAGTCGGCCGTGAGCTTCGCGTCGAGCATGTCCTGGCCATCGAGGCCGTTCTGCGCGGCGGCTTTCATTTTTTCGTACAGGTCGGCGAGCATGTCGTGCTGCGCCTGCAAGTCGGCTTTGGCCAGTGCCGGGCCGCGATCGGGAACCAGCACCGTCGCATCGTTCACCTTCTCGAGCATCGCCTTGTTCGCGGCAAGCAGGCCGCCGATCCAGCCACCGCTCGCAATGTCGCAGATGGGATAACGATAGTTGCTCAGCAGGCCACCACACGCGAGCACATTGCTGTCGATGAAGTACACCGCGAGGTCGCCGTCGGTATGCGCCTGCGGGTAGTGCAGGTACTGCGCGGCTTCGCCGCCGATGTCGAGCATGCCGGAGACGTAGAACGTCTCGTCCGGCAGCGCCTCGGCAGGGCGCGGCGTGTGCGTTTCATTGCGCCATTCGACGTGGAAGTCGGCGCCGAGCCACAGCCTGGTGTTTTCATGTGCAAGGATCCTGGCACCGCGCGCCTTGAAGGCTTCGTTGCCACCGCTGTGGTCGGCGTGCCAGTGCGTGTTGACCAACGTGCTGACGGCCAGGTTGCCGCCGAGCTCTTGGATGAGTTCGAGTAGCGCGGCCGTATGCGCCGCGAGGCCGCTGTCGATCAGGGCAAGCTGCTGATTTCCCTTGAAAAGCAGGACATTACCGCCGGCCCCGGTGATCAACGCCAGACGCTCGTTGATTGAATGGGCCGAGAGCGCCCCGTCTGCACGCGCGACGGGCCACGGCAACGTGAGCGCTGCATGGGCGGCGGCGAGGCCTTTCAACACGTGACGTCGGTTCGGCATGGCAATGGACTGGTTGAGTGAAACGGGTTTCAGTGTAGCGGCTTTGCCACACGAGAGCCTATAGCGGAAACACCCGGCACCTTTGGACCCGCCCGAATCGAACGCGGCGTCGGCACGTTACGGCGTAGATGCCATGCAGGCCGCCGCGATTTCATCCGCGCCCAGTTCGCGCCATTCGCCTGGCGGCAACGCTGCATCGAGCGGCAGCGCGCCGATCGCGATGCGATGGATCCCGAGCACCGGGTTACGGAAGCGTCCGAACATGCGTTTGAGCTGGTGATAGCGGCCTTCGTACAGCGTGACGCGTGCGCTGTGCGTACCCAACGGCTCGAGCAACGCGGGCCGTGTCGTGATGTTTTCGTACGGAAAATGCATGCCGGTGGCAAAGGCCGGCGCATAACGCTCGTCGAGCGGATCGCGCAGCGTGACAACATATTGCTTCGCCACGCGGCTTTGTGGCGCACTGAGCCGGCGCGACCATGCACCGTCGTTCGTCATCAGCAACAGCCCACTCGCGTGAAGGTCGAGCCGGCCGGCGACATGCAGGTCCCCTGCATCGCCGACCAGGTCGCTCGCCACCGGATGCCGGCCGTCGCGCGTGGCGCTCAGCACGCCGCACGGCTTGTGCAGCATCACGTAGCGCGGCGCATGCGACTGCACGACGCGGCCATCGACCGCGATCGTGGTGAAGCCTGTCACGATCTGCTCACGGGCCTGCGCAACGATGCCGTCGACGACGATGCGTTTCTGCGCGAGCAACGGCAGCACGGCATCGGGACTGATGCCGAGCAGTTTCGCCACGAGCCGATCGAGGCGGCTGCGGCGCGCGCTCATGGTTTCCTGCCTGCGTCATTCATCGTTCGAGCCACTTTCATTTTTTCCCGCCCCATCATCACCCGGCTCATGAACTTCCGGCGCTCCGTCGTGCATGCGACAAACACGGCGCAGTCGTTGTACATTGCCGCGCGGAGCAGTACCGACAATAACAACAAGCGCGCCGCCCACCAACGATGACACTGATTCTCGCCGACAGCCGCCCCGTCCGCTTCTTCTCCTTCTTCATCCTGTACCTCGCGCAAGGCTTTCCGTTCGGCATGGTGAACACGGCGATTCCGGGCTTCCTCGCCGAGCGTGGAGAATCGCCCGCGGCGATCGGCGCATTCATCGGCATCGCATCGCTGCCGTGGAGCTTCAAGCTGCTTGCGGCACCGTTGATGGATCGTTTCACGTATCTCGCGATGGGACGGCGGCGGCCGTGGGTCATCGTCGCGCAGGCGGGCATGCTGCTCGCCGGTGCCGCCTTCATGTTTTTTCCCGACGGCCTCGACAACCTCGCCGTGCTGACGGTGCTGTGTTTCATGCTGAACTGCTTCTCGGCGACGCAGGACGTCGCGGTCGATGGCATGGCGATCGACGTGCTGCCGCCAAGCGAACACGGCCGGGCGAATTCGTTCATGGCGATGGGCCAGGTGCTCGGCATCTCGGGCTCCGGCGTCCTCAGTGCCTTCATCCTGCAAAGCTACGGCCTGCCCGGCATCGCCGCGATGCTGTTCGCGGCCTTCGGCCTGATCCTGTTCTGGAGCGTCGCCGTGCGCGAACGCAGCGGCGAAAAACTGCTACCGTGGACGAAGGGCGAGCCGCATGCGCGCTCGCTCGAACTGCAGGCAGGCGGCTGGGCAGAGATCGGCACGAACCTCATGAAGGTGCTGTTCCTGCCGGCAAGCCTTTTGCTCGCGGCCGCCTCGTTCCTGTTCCTGTTCGCGCACAGCCTGTGGCTCGCGCTCGCGACGATCGTCGTCGTGCAGGATCTCGGTCATGCCAACACCGCGTACAACTCGTACGTGGCGCTGACCGGCCCCATCGCCGCGGTACTCGGCCTGTTGCTCGGCCACTACATCGACTCACGCGGCATCAAGCAGTTCTACATCGGTACGCTGCTGTGCTACGGCCTGCTCGCGGCCGTCGTCGGCTTTACGCAAACATTGTGGAGCTCGAGCGTATTCCTGATGAGCGTCGGCCTGCTGCAGGCCTGCATCTACCAGGGCACGTTCATCAGCTTCATTGCGATCCACATGCGCATAAGCTGGGTGAAGGTGGCCGTGACGCAATTCTCGCTGTACATGGCCTGGGTAAACCTCGCGCGCTCGCTCGGTCCCGGATCGATCGGGCTGCTCGAACCATGGCTCGAGCGTAACGAAATGTACTTCGTCATCGCGCTGTGTTTCCTTGTCGCGATCGGCCTCGTCATGAATGTGAAATTGTGGGTGCACGAGCAAAAACTCGAAGCGCTAAATCTGAAAAAGCGCTAAGGTGCGGCCAGGCCTCCCCCCTCACAGGATCCCTCCCATGATGCGCCTGAACCATTTGCCGCTCGCGGCGGCTACCAGCCTGTTGCTGCTGAGCTCAGGCAGCGCGCTCGCCAGCAAGCCGGACTGGACGCCAATCGCCGAGCTCCTCGTCGGCAGCCTCGGTACGTCGAACCCGGGCCAGATGTCGGACGTGATGTCGCGCTGCACGGCGCTGACGATGATCCTCTCCGGCATGGCATCGGACTTTTCGCCCGACATGGCCGAGCATTACCGCAGCGAGGCGCACATGTTCATCCAGAACAACGTGCTGATCGAATCGCAGATCGTCGAAACGGAAACCGGCGACGATGCAGACATCCCGGCGCTGTCGGATGCGGCGATCGCGGAAGTGAAGGGTCTCGTCGACGGTTACAACGAATGGCTAGACGACAACATTGCCGGCAGCGGTTCCTATTTCAACAAGGACATCGATATGGAAATCGAAAGCTGCAAGCTCGCGTCGAAACTCACGGCGCAGATGAACGCCGAGTAAGGTTCACGCTGCGCGCGTCTGCCCCGCTCCCTCAGCGCCCATCCTGAACAGGCTCATTCCCGCGGCAGGATGACCAGCCGCTCGCCCTGGAACGATCCCACATAGATCGACTCGTCGACCTGTATCGCGACCGACGTACCGTTGATCAGCGCGCGGCCCGCATTGTCGTGCAGTTCGGTGACTTCCAGTGTTCCAGGATCCACTTCGGCCACGACCATGCCCTGCAGGCAGGCATCGTCCGACGTTTCCGGACAGTTGCCGTTGACGCCCTTGATCCCGGCGGCGAGCAGCTTGCCATCTGGCGTCCACGTGAGGTTATCGGGCATGAACGAGAAGTCGGCGCGGCCCGTTTCGCGCATGGCCTCCAGGTCGTACCGGTGGAAGCTGCGCGTGGTCCAGCCGCTGATGTACGCGTGGCGGCCGTCTTTCGACACCAACACGCCGTTCGGGTAGCCGTATTCGGTACCGGGCAATACGGTTTCGCCATCCGTCGCAGTCCAGCGCGCGACGTTGCCACTCGGCGCGCCGGCAAAGAGATCCTGTCCTTCCTGCATGATGGCCTGCGGACGTGTCGCGACGAAGCTGCCGTCGGGCAATGCGGATACGTCGTTGTACGGTTCCTGCGCAAGCACGCAGCCGCGCCAGACGAGTTTCCACGCATCGCCATCCGGCTGCAGCTCGAACATCTCCACCGACTCGCGCACGTTGTGGTTCACGACGTACAGCTGCCATTCCCCGCTCGTGCGCTGCGTGAGCGACAGTCCGTGCGCGCCGGTTTGCAGGCCGATGGACTCGACGCAGGCCGGATCGCCCCAGCCCTCGGTCTTTTCGGCCGTCATCGGCAGCGGCGTGAAGGCATGCGTGTCGAGGTTGAACAGGTCGAGCGCAGTGTCGACGACCTCGCCGAACTTGGCGATGACGAGGTACTTGCCGTCGGGCGTGGTTTCGAAATCTTCGGGAGCTCGCGTGCCGCACACGAGTTCGGCGTTGCCCTGCATGCCGCAGTCGAGCAGCGGCGGGTTGAAGGCGCCGGGCTGGGCGCTGGCATGCGAAGGAAGCAACGCGAGTACTGCGAGGATCGACGGAATTCCGGTGGACGCTTTCATTGTTATTCTCCTTTTGCGATTGGCGGACATGTCCGGCAGATAATCCGTATCAGGTCGTCGTGACGCTGGCGACGACCCTGTTCAGCTCTTCTTCCACGGCGACGTAGATGCCACCGCTGCCGGTTTGTCGGCAAGCGAAATGCTGTCGTCGTCGATGACGACGAGACGTTCCTTGTACAGCCTGCCGACCGCGCGCTTGAAGTTTTTCTTGCTCGTGCCGAACAGGCGCACGATGTCTTCTGACGGCGTCCTGTCGGACAGTGGCTCCGCGCCCGGCTTGCGCAGGTGGCGCAGGATCGCATCGTCGAGGTCCTCCCGGCTTTCGCTGTCGAGGCGCGTGATGCTGAGGTCGACCTTGCCGTCGTCGCGTATGGCCTTGACCCAGCCCTTCAGGTATTGCCCGACGCGCAGCGGCTGTGGCACTTCGCTGCGGTAGACGAGGCCGAGGTAACGATCATCGATCGAGCACTTGTAGCCGAGATCCGTTTCGGCGATCACTTCGAGTTCCACGGCCTGCTGTACTTTCAGCGCGCCCGGTGGCGGACGGTAATCAAAATCGGTTTCGCGTTTCATTGGGGTCTCATCGGCAGCGTCAGGGCTGCCATGCGGATGCGGCAGCCATGAAGGCCTGCGTTTCGGAATCGAGGGCGCTGTTGTCGCCGGGCGGAAAGTAACTGAGCTTGACGACGACGGTGCGCGTAGCCGGATCGATGTAGATGTATTGGCCCTGCAGGCCGATCGCCGCGAACGCGTCGCTGCCGCCCATCGTCCACCATTGCAGGCCGTAACCACCGCGGCCGGCCGCTTCCGCGGCTGTCGGCTGCGTGGACGCGCGTATCCAGTCTTCGGACACGAGGCGCCTGCCGTTCGCGATGCCGCCGTCGAGCACCATCTGGCCGAAGCGCGCGAAATCGCGCAGCGTTGCATTGAACCCGGCGCCGCTGAATTCGCGGCCGACGCCAGGCGCGCCGTCCATGATGTAGTAGCCATCGGCTTCGGCGCCGAGCGGCTCCCAGATGCACTGTTCGGTGTACGCGGCAACGCTGCTCTGCGTGACGCGTTCGACGAGCCAGCCGAGTACCGCGGTGTCGATCGTCTTGTACTGGAATACCTCGCCCGGCGCATGCAGGCGCGGCAACGTGCGCGCAACGTCGGCGAAACGCGCCGTGTTGCGCACGAGTGCGGCGATGTGGTTGCTGGCGGCGGTGCCGGGGTTCGCGAAGTCGTAGCGCTCTTCATAATCGACACCGGAGCGCATCTGCATGACCTGGCGGATCGTCACGCCGTCATAACCGCCGCCGCGCAACTCCGGCAGATGGTCGGTGATCGGCACGTCGAGCGAGGAGATGAGGCCGGCATCGAGCGCGCAGCCGATCAGCACGGAGGTCAGCGACTTCGTCATCGACCAGGCGATGAATCTTGAATCCGCATCGCTGTTGTTGCGGTAGGTCTCGCTGACGATGCGGCCGTCCTTCATCACGAGCAGCGCATTCGTGTAAGTGCGCTCCAGGAAGTCGGCGGCCGCAAGCGCCGTGCCGTTCCATTCGTACGTGAAGTCGAGCGTGCCATCGCTACGCGGCAGCTCCCACACGGCACCGCTACGGGCCACCGTGCGCGTCGTGAACAGTTCGTCCATGCTCCGGAACATCAGCGCGCTGACATTGTTGTCGAGCATCTGCCAGCGCAGGATCTGCACGGCGACAGGGACGTCGGATGGCGGGTCGATGCGCAGCGGTTCCGGCAGTTGCTGCTGCGCATGCACCGGCAATGCACACAGTGCGGCGGCGAGCGGTAACAGGCGCGTACGCATGGCGTGCTCCTAGTCGGCAGAAAGAGTGGCGAGTGATGCGCGCAGGTCCGGCAGCATGTCGCGATAACCATCGGCAAGCGACGCGGCCAGCCAGTCGTTCACGTCGAATTCGAGGCCCTGGGCCCGTTCCGAGAGCCGGTCCATGCCGAACACGCCGGCGCCGCCGGCGATGCGATGCAGCGTGCATGCCATTTGCTGGAGGCTTGTGCGGTCGCGTTCGTCGCCGCACAGCGCGTCGGCCTGCTCGCGCAGCAGGCGCAGGTCCGCTGCCACCGTTGCGCGGTAATCGGCGGAAAGCTGTTCCATCTTCAGGTGGAATTCGTTCATGTGCGGCAGTATAAAAGCGCGCCTTCCGGCATGGCTACCTGGAAATCCATGGCTACTTCACGTCATTACACGCTGACCCACTCAGGCGACAGCATCGCTGCGACCGACGCGCTGGCCGGCATCAGCGGCCTGCCGAAAGGACGCGTGAAAGATGCAATGGCAAAAGGCGCCGTGACGCTGACGCGTGCCGGCAAGGTCAAGCGGCTGAGACGCGCGACCTTCGCGCTGCTGCCGGGCGACAAACTGGATCTGTGGTTCGATGCCGAGGTACTCGCCCGCGTGCCGCCGCCGCCGGCACTGGTCGCGGACGAGAAGCAATACAGCCTGTGGTTCAAACCCGCCGGGCTGCTTGCACAGGGCACGCGTGAAGGCGATCACTGCGCGCTACTGCGCATCGCCGAAGTACAACTGCAACGCGACGTATTCCTCGTGCACCGGCTCGATCGCGAAGCTGCCGGGCTGATGTTGATTGCGCACACGCCGAAAGCGGCGGCGGCGCTGTCCGCGCTGTTCGCCGCGCAGGACAGCGGCGCACGCATTCGCAAGCTGTATCGCGTGGAAGTGAAGGGCCTCGCGCCGGAACGCGGCGAAATCGCGGAACCGCTCGACGGCAAGGCCGCGCTGACGCGCTATACGCGCGTCGCTTTCGATGAGGCGCGCAATAGCAGCACGCTGGATGTGGAATTGATCACCGGACGCAAGCACCAGATCCGCCGGCACTTCGCGCACAGCGGACTGCCGGTGCTCGGCGATCCGCTGTATGGCGACAACAACCGGGATGCGCGAGGTCTCCAGCTGTTCGCCGTGGCGCTCGACTTTACCTGTCCGCTGAGCGGCCGCGCGCGCAGCTATCGCTGCGACCCCGGGTCACTGCCGGCTCTGGTAAACCCCGAAGTGGATGAACGGTGAGGTCGCGCGCTGGCCCGGCTGCACGTTGTCGGGCACGCGGTGACGCACCGGCGGCAGGCTCAGCAGGTACGCGGCGACGGCCACCGCGTCTTCTTCATGAAGTTGCGCGTAGGCAGGCCACGGCATGACGGGCAGGGTCTGGCCGGCATGCCGGTCGACGCCGCTGCGAATCATCGCCACGATCTCGTCCACGCTCCATGTGCCGATACCCGTTTCGACGTCTGGCGTGAGATTCGCTGGATAGACGATGCCGGGATTGCGCTCGGCCATCGGGTTCGTCCATGCGATGCCGGTGTCGGAACCGGCGAGCAGTTGCGACATGACCGGAGAGCCGACGAGCGCACCATTCGTATGGCAGCTGCCGCAGCCGAGCAGGCCCACGAGGTACTGGCCGCGACTCACCTGCTGTTCGGAAAAGGCGGCCGTCGCGCGGGCGGGCGGCGCTTCGAGTTGCGTCGCCGGCGTGAGCTGCTCGTATTCGTCGAGGGGATCGTACGGCGCGGCGCAGGCACTCATCGCGGACAGGCTGGCTACGGCGAGCAGGCGCGGCGTGATACCGGGATCGGGAACAAGGCCACGAACGCGACCTGGGATGAGCCGTGTAAATAGTTGCGTAATCATCGCGGTCGCTCCTGCCTGCAGTCCGTTGTCGAAGGCTGCATTGTGCCGCGAAGTGCGGAGCCCGGGCGTGATCCGGATCAATCCGGACTTCGTTTCACGGGCTACCGCCTGTCCTCAAAGGCCGCGCCGCGCGCTGCCCGATTCGTCACGCAGCAGCCAGGCCAGCAGCCGTCCGCTGTAGTGGATGAGCAATACGCACGAGTCCCACAGGATTTTGACGGCAAACCAGAACGCGAATTTCACCTTCCCCTGCAGGTCCAGTGCGGCGAAGTGATCACTTTGCTCCATGTACGGCGCGAACGTGGCATGGCGCCGCAAACGACGGCCGAGCGGCGGGCACAGGCGCGCGGCAATGATCGCGGCAAACGCGAGGAACAGCAGGCCCGGGATGACCGGCAGCACGATCCCGGCCAGCCCGATCATGACGCACAACACGAGCAGCACGAGTGCCAGCAACCTGGCGAACCAGTGCGGCGCGTTGCGGGTACGGACCGGGCCCGACGAGGTGTCGAATGAATTCATCAGCGTTTCCAGCAGCAGCAAGAAGGGGTTAACCAGGGGGACAGACCTTTCTTCAGGAACGTGGCCCGTCCACCTTGCTCAGTAGTAGTAGCGTGGACGCGGCCTGATCGGGGCCACGAGGAAGTACAGGATCCACGCGAACCACGACAGGAAGATGATCGCGAGTATCCACAGCAACTTCTCGCCACCGGTGGTCCGGTCGGAGTTCGCGATGATCAGGATCGGCAGCAGCCACAGGAACGCGCAGCCGAGAACGATCGCCACGGCGACGGCGAAAGACACTATGGGGACCAGCAACACGACGCCCACGCACAACAGCGCCAGGACGACGAGAGTGTTGAATACGTTCATCGGAACCTCCGGTTCAGTTCGGTACTTACTCATTGCTCTCGACCCAGACTCGAGACACCTCCACAGCATTGCGAGACCCATGCCACCCCGCAGGAACCTCATACATTCAATGACTTGGCGGCGATGCACGCGTAATCAAGTCTCTCCATCGACTCGCGCTTCGCCAACGATTGGCCAATTCCGCCACATTGCAAATCCTGCGAAGCGCCTTATATCCTTGAGGCCATCTCTTTCTGGACACTTCAATGGCCAACTGGCTCACGAGCAGCAAGCAACGAATGGGCGATCGCTACCGCAACGCCCTGCGCGAGAAAGCCATTGCGCAGGCGAAGGTGGAGATTGCGCTGGCCGGCAAGAAGGTCACGGATTACGACCACGAGCAGCTCGAAGTGATCGTGAAGGACCAGGAGACGAAGATCCTGCAGAAATATCGCAACTCCGCTTTCGTCGTCCTGCTGCTTGCGCTCGGCATCGCCTGATGGAGCCGCGCCGCGCATGATCAACCAATTGCTGAAACTCGGTGCGCTGATCGCCACTGGACGCTTCTTCAAGCAACGCTGGCGCGGCGTGCTCGCCGTGTTCGCCGTGTGGCTCGCGCTGTGGGTCCTGCATGGCGAATTCATCCAGTACGTCGAGCTGTCCGGCAACACGCGTTACGTGCTGCACGCCTCGATCGCGAAGCTCGTCGCCTATGCACTGTCGATTGCCGTGTACGTGTGGCGCGTCGAACGGCCTCTGTGGCCGAAGACCGCACCCGCGCCTGCCGCACCGCCCACCGTCCAGCACAACAAACAAATAGCCGCGCAACCGGCCACGTTGCCGCAGGGCGACGACGGCTTCGATTTCCTTCGCAACAAATCCCCGCGTAAATAAAACAATAAGGAGTGCCCATGCTACGCAGCACCGATCGTTTCCTGACCACGCACGTCGGCAGCCTGCCGCGCACGAAAGACCTGACCCTCATGATGTGGGCCAGGGAAGATGGCGTGCCTGTCGACCGTGACGCACTGCGCACGCGCGTGCAGCAGGAAGTGCGCGACATCGTGCAGAAGCAGATCGACATCGGCATCGACATCGTCAACGACGGCGAAGTTTCCAAGCCCAGCTACGCGACGTACATCAAGGACCGCCTGCACGGCTTCGGCGGCAGCGAAAACCGCTACGTGTTCGACGACCTCGTCGACTTTCCCGAAATAGCGCGCCGTGTCGGCGAGGATCCGTCGCGCCAGCATCGCCATGCGCCGGGCTGCGTCGGCCCGATCAGCGTGAAGGACCTGGAAGGCCCGCAGGAAGACGTCGCGAACCTCAAGAAAGCCGTGAACGGTGACATGCAGCGCACGTTCATGAGCGCGGCCTCGCCCGGCGTCGCGTCGATCTTCTTCAAGAACGAATACTACAAGTCGCACGAAGACTACGTGTTCGCGCTCGCCGAAGGCATGCGCAGCGAGTACGAAACGGTCGCGAAGTCCGGCGCCACGCTGCAGATCGACTGCCCCGATCTCGCGATGGGCCGCCACATGAACTCCACCGGCGTGACGCTGGCCGACTTCCGCAAGCGCATGGAGCTGCATATCGCCGCACTGAACCACGCCGTGCAGAACATCCCGGCCGAGCAGCTGCGCATGCACATGTGCTGGGGCAACTACGGTGGGCCTCATCACCACGATGTGCCGTTCGCCGACATCATCGACCTAGTGTTCAAGGCCAAACCACAGATGATCCTGTTCGAAGCGGCGAATCCGCGCCATGCGCACGAGTGGTCGATCTTCGAGAAGATCAAATTGCCGGAAGGCAAGATCCTGTGCCCGGGTGTCATCGAGTGCCAGTCGAACTACGTCGAGCATCCGGAACTCGTCGCGCAGCGCATCAAGCGCTATGCCGACCTCGTCGGCCGCGAGAACGTCATGGCCGGCACCGACTGCGGCTTCAGCATCCACGTGGGCCAGGCGGCGATCGATCCGCAGGTCGTGTGGTTGAAGTTCAAGTCGCTGGCCGAAGGCGCACGCATTGCGTCGGAGTGGTGCTGGAAGACGAAGTAGACTGCAGTTATCGTGTTCCATGAACGTCATGGCGAGTCGCAACAGGCGGCAATGACGACTACATCCGGCGATTCGCAGGCAACGCAGACAAACTCGGGGGATACACCCGTGAACCAGGCAATCCAGTCACAAGGCATCGAGGCTGCCCGCGTTCTCGACGCGGATGGCCGCCATGCAGAAGCGATGGAAGCGCTGAAGACCGCCAGCGCGCAGGGCGACCTGCCGGCGATGAGCGAACTCGCGCACCGCCTGCTGGTCGGTGATCGAGCGCCGAAAAGCCCGAAGCATGCGCTGTATTTCATCAGCCAGGCCGCGAAAGGGGGCGATGCACGCGCCATCGCGCGACTGGCGTCGTTGACGGCTGCCGGCGCCTACGTGAAACAGGACTGGCCCGCTGCGCTCGCGCTGCTGGCCGAAGCTGCAGCCGCCGGCGACGAAGGTTCGCGCGCACAACTGCGCTGCCTGCAGCCGCAGGATGCCGCCGCAGCCGCGTCATGGCAGGAAATGGCCGCGCGCGTGCCGCTGCACTACTGGCTCAGCGCCGCGCCCGAAGAACGTCTGCATGACAACGTTCGCCGCATCTCCGACCTTGCACCGCTTCCCGTCTGTGCATGGCTCGTCGAGCGTGCACGCGGCCGGCTGCAACCCGCACTCGTTTACGACGCCGTCGCACGCGAAAACCAGCTGCACGAAATGCGTACGAACAGCATGGCACTGTTCGATTACGCGAGCTTCGACGTCGTGCAGTTCCTCGTGCAGGAGCGCATGTCGCGCAGCTGCGGATACCCGATCCAGCATTTCGAAGGCCCGGTGGTACTGCATTACGCCGTGGGACAGCAGATCACCCCGCACTTCGACTTCATCGACATGAACGCGCCCGACTACGCGCAGCAGATCGCGCAGCAGGGACAGCGCATGGTCACGTTCCTGCTGTACCTCAACGATGCCTACGAGGGCGGCGAAACGACCTTCCCCGAACTCGGCATCGCCAATCGTGGCAAGGCCGGCGACGGCCTGTTCTTCATCAATGCGTATCCTGACCTCCGGCCAGACCGCCGCATGCTGCACACCGGTTCGCCGCCGACGCAGGGCGAGAAGTGGATTGTGTCGCAGTTCATCGTCAGCAAACGCCTGCGTCCCTGACAGGGCGGGACGCCACGCCCGCTCCCAGCTCCGTCGCGTTTCCCCGCTCCCCCCTTCGCTCGCAACTCTCTATAGCCCCTCCCCGTCGCCCCTCTGCCGTCCTCACTTCGCCAGACCGCCTTTCGCACCGCCGCAATCCCGGCGCTTTCACCTAATTTCAGCCTTTTGACCCTTCATTCACCTGTTTTCACGTCATTGCTCCGCGTCGGAAGCAACCCCTGATCCGCAGCGGCAAGCTTTTTTGATGCACCGTTCAGGCAATTTGATCGAAAGGGATAGCCCAGTCAGACCCCATGGACGGCTTTTCACGAACCTCTATAAGTTCGGCCTGCTCGACCGGCGGCGGGATTTCGCACGCTCGGCGCCGTGGCAGTTCTCCGTAATAAAACGCAATAAAAAAACACCAACAAAAGCCAATAAGAAACAGGAGAAAGCATGATCAACAATCAACTTGGGCTACCGGTCAGGAAGAACCTGCTGCGCACAGCGGTAGCTGCAGTCATCGGGGCAAGTGCAATGGCGGGGTATGCGCCGGCCTACGCGGCGGAAGCAGAGGCGGACGACGATCTCGAGGAAGTCGTCGTCACCGGCTCGCGCATCGTCCGTCGCGATCTCGAAACGAACAGCCCGCTGCTGACGATCGACATCCAGCAGTTCGAGGACAACACCTTCATCTCCGTCGAAGAAGCGCTGAACGACCTGCCGCAGTTCATGGCCGGCGGCGCCGGCATGGGCAGCGGTGCGGTCACCGGCCTGCAGGCTGCGAACGGCCTCGACGGCGGCCGCGGTTCAGGAGACATGTTCAACATGTCGCTGCTGCCCGACAACGCCGGTGCCATCGGCATCGTCGTACCGGGCGCCGCGAACGTGAACCTGCGCGGCCTCGGTGCGAACCGCGCGCTCGTGCTGATCGACGGCCACCGTGCGATGCCGGTGAACGCGTCGATGACCGTCGACCTCAATACCATCCCGACGATCGCCATCGGCGGCATGGAAGTCATTACAGGCGGCGCATCGGCCGTGTATGGCGCCGACGCACTCGCCGGCGTGACGAACATCAAGTTCCGCGACAACTTCGAAGGCCTGAGCCTGCGTACGCGCGGCGGCGTCAACGAAGTGGGCGATGGCCAGGAATACCAGGTGTCGGCGCTGTTCGGCTCCGACGTGGCCGATGGCCGCGCGCATGTGCTCGTCGGTGTCGAGTACAGCAAGCGCGAGGAATCGCTGTGGAACGAGCGTGACTTCTTCCGCGAAGTCATGGAGTCGCCGTACTCCAACTCCGGCGACTTCCTGTTCGCGCAGGATCCGAACTGGACGGCCGGTGCCGCAACCGGCACGTACAACACGCTGCAGAAAGCCTGGAACGGTAACCCGCCGTCGACGGCGGCGTATCTCAGCGTGTTCGGCGACCGCAACTGTACGAACCCGACGACGGGCGTGCTGGAAAACTGCATTGCCGACGCCAACAACGCGCCGCGAGGCGGCGGCTGGTTCTTCAACCCCGATGGCACGCTCTACCTGCGCAGCTCGCAGGTGGGCCAGGGCGCGTCGGCCGTGTTTTACGGCCCGCAAAGCTACAACCAGCCCACCGCGGGCACGCCTGCGATTCCTGACGAGATCACGTGCTCATTCCAGAACCCGACTACGAACGGCCGCGTGGCCAGCAATGCCGGCGCGTTCGCCAATGAGTCCTGCAACCCGACCGTGAACCGGATCGATTATGGCCGCTGGCTGTCGAGTCCACGCGATGCCTATAACTTCTTCGGCCGTGCGACCTTCGACGTCACCGACAACCTGCAGGCCTTCTCGAACTTCCACTTCGCTTCGTCGGAAACGATGACGCGCCGCGAGCCGGCCCCGTACCTCGGGCCCGGCTTCAGCGTGATCATCCCGTTCCATACGCAACAGGGAGGCGATGCGACCTACCTGCCGTCCGTCGTGCTGACGCCGGCGCCCGGCCAGGTCTCCGGCCAGACGCGCAGCGAGTACCTGCCGGGTGGTACGCGTGGCACGAACTGCGCACCGGTCGGCGGCTGCACGATGGCGCAGGTGTTCCCGGTGTCGCCGGAACTGCGCACCCTGCTCGAGTCGCGGCCGAACTCGCTGATCCCGACAACCGGCGCGAATGCGAGCAACCCCTTCCGCGGGCTGAACGCCTGCAACGAGTACGTGCTGGCGAACAACCTCGCGGAAGGCACGCCCGGGGTGTTGACGAACCCGAACGGCGGCGCGCGTTACACGGTCGTCCTCGATCCGAACACGGGACAGCCGCTCAGCAAGTGCGGACCGAACTCCGGCTGGCAGCTGAACCAGACGCCGCAGTACCTCGCCGCGCGCGGCACGTCGAATACCGGCCAGCTGTTCCAGATTGCCTATGGCCTGCGTGGCGACCTCGGCATCAAGGACTGGACCTGGGAGCTGTACGGCTCCGCCGGCGGTTCCGAGACGCAGACCAATTACACGGCCTTCACGTCGCTGAACACGTATCAGCGCATCCTGTCTGCGCCGAATTACGGCCAGGGCTACGTCGAGCAGGGTCTCAGCTCGAAGTACCTCAAGTGCACCAGCGGCCTGAACCCCTTCGACCCGAACCTCGTCGTGTCACAGGACTGCATCGACGCGCTGAGCTCGAACCAGATCGATCGCAACTCGATGAAGCAGCGCATCTGGGAAGCTTCGGCGCAAGGCGGGCTGTTCAACATGCCGGCAGGTGAAGTGCGCGGTGCGCTCGGTGCGACGTATCGCATGAATGCCTTCAAGTACACGCCGGACTCGCTGCGCGAAGCCGACTACATCACCGACACCTCGGCTGCGGCGTTCGCGGCCGGCAGCATCGACGAGCGCGTCGAAGTAAACGAAGTGTACGGCGAGTTGCTGATCCCGCTGCTGAACGACCTGCCGCTGATCAACAGCCTCGAACTGGAACTCGGCGCGCGCTATTCGGACTACAGCACCGGCCAGGAAGTGGACACGTACAAGGTGATGGGGAGCTGGGAGCCGGTCGAGTGGCTGCGCCTGCGCGGCGGCTACAACCGCGCGGAACGTGCACCCAACATGTCCGAGCTGTTCTCCACGCCGAGCGGCAGTGCGCAGTTCGCGCAGATCCCGAGCGATCCCTGCCGCAACACGACGACGCTGGCGAACACCTTCCCCGGCCCGACGCAGGGTTCGACGCTGAACAACTCCGACACCACCGATCCCGCGATTCGTTCGCAACTGCAGGCACTGTGCGCCGCCCAGATCAACCAGTGGGGCGGCAACAATGCCTCGGAGTTCCACACGAACCAGGCGCTGTGGGACGTCGGCGGCGGCGGCGCATTGATCGTCGGCAACCCGGCGCTGCGCAACGAACAGGGCGACACGTGGACGCTCGGCGCGGCCTTCCGTTCACCGTGGAGCCATCCGCTGCTCGAAACGATCACCGGCACGATCGACTGGTACAAGGCGCGCGTGACGGATCCGATCGAAGTCATGCAGACCGGCACCATCATCAACAGCTGCTACAACATCAATGGATTGAACCCGACCTTCGCGGTAGACGATCCGCAGGGCTTCTGCGGGTACATCGAACGTGATCCGGTAACGGGCGCGATCGTGCGCGTGTACAACAGCTTCACGAACCAGGGCAAGCTGGAGATCAGCGGTGTGGACGCCAGCATCAACTGGACGTCAGCGCTCGCGGACCTCGGGCTCGAAAGCATTCCCGGCGCACTGCGCATCTCGACGAACTTCAACTTCCTGATCGACCAGATCCAGCGCTATGGCGCCGATCGCCTGGGCGACTATGCAGGATTTGGCGGTGCGTCCGAGTTCCGCGCGAACACTGGCTTCACGTACAGCCTCGATCGCCATCGCATCACGCTCGTGCATACGTATCGCTCGGCCACCGATACGAACACGAACTTCGCGACGACCGTGAACGCCGAAGGTTCGTCTGCCCCGACGCTCGAGAAGAACGCGGTGACCTCCGGCTACAAGGCCACCCACCTGTTCAACCTGACGGGCAGCACGACGCTCGGCGAGAACCTGAACGCATCGGTCACCATCAGCAACATCTTCGACAAGAAGCCGCGCCCCGGCGGCTACGACATCAGGGATCCGCGCGGTGGTTTCGGGACGTTCAGCCCCTTCGACGACCTCGTAGGCCGCCGTTACTCGTTCAACCTGCAGATGGATTTCTGAGGTAGCGAACGTCCAGGCTCCTCGTTTTCCGCTGCGCCACGGACGAGCGACGGTGGAAGACAAGCTTCAGGCGGGCCGCATGGCCCGCCTTTTTTATCCAGCACCCGATCATGCCGCGCGGATAGGCCTCTCGCATCGGAGCCTCCTGACAGTGGAACCGCACATCAATGCTGGTGTTCTGCGTCGGGCACGGCAGCATCCGCCGCCGGCGCCGCATCCGGATGATGATGTTCCATCATCTGCTCCATCATCATGCCCATCATGTTCATCCGCTCTTCCATCGAGGCCATGCGCTGTTCCATCGTCATGCCTGCCGTTTGTGAGCCCATGATCATGTGCATGCCTTCGCGCATGCTGGCGTGGTGTTGTTGCATCAGTTCGGCGCGGCGAGCGGGATCCGTCTCGGCACGAATGGCCGCCATCTGCTGCTGCATGCTTTGCATGTGCTCATGCATCGGCATGCGCGACTCCTGCGCTGCGCAGAGCGAGGTAATCACCGTGAACGTAAACAAACCCAGGGGCTTTGCTAAGGGATTCATGGGCAGAACTCCCGTCGTCATCGACGAATGGATGAGTCACTGCGCCGCCCGGCGCAGAGTTACTGGACAGACTGCCCTAATCGCCGCCGGGCCTACCTGACTGGCATCAAGTCGCGGGCGCGTCACATGCCCGCGGGCCCGACCACGCTCGTCATCCAGCTAGTCACGGCAAGCACGAGCAGCGCGACGATCCATTCGGCGCGTATCGATTTCTGCAGTTGCCGCAGGGCCGCCGACTGCGCGGACACGAGGCGCGGAACGAGCAGCAGCTTGTTCATCGCCGCGAACATCAGCAGTGCATAGACGCCGAACAGTTTCAGCAGCAGAACGCGGCCATACGGGGTGCCCAGCAGCTCGCCGGGAGCATCGAGCAGCTGCGTGGCCAGGAAGACACCGGTAACCAGCAGCACCGCCACGATGCCGAGTGCGATTTCCCCGAATCGCCGCATCAGTTGCTGGATGCGCGCAATGTCGTCGGAGCGGCTCAGTTGCAATAGCGGGTACAGTGCTCCGATCCACAGGCATACCGCGAGCACATGCAGCACGAGCGCGAGCTGTGC
>DASWWP010000085.1:0-16798 GCA_036405915.1 Pseudomonadales bacterium | reverse complement strand
GATTCGATGAGTCAGTTTTCGGTGAGACGGTTCGATGTGACAGCTTTCGCCGAGACATTCGATGAGGCAGTCGATGAGACAGTTCGATGAGGGAGGGGAGACATGGTATGTCATCGGCTGGATCAGGATTTACCCTGCAAGCGACATGCCGCGTTTTCCATGCGATTGATAACGTTCGACAAAGAAACGTCGTCGTGCGGCCCCGCGCCCGCAACGCGAGCGAGCCGCCGCGTCGATGCGGAAAATCCTGCCCACGTGGGGGAAAGA
This sequence comes from Pseudomonadales bacterium, assembly GCA_036405915.1. GTDB lineage: Bacteria > Pseudomonadota > Gammaproteobacteria > Pseudomonadales > Pseudohongiellaceae > CAILUG01. The sequence goes on along the minus strand of DASWWP010000085.1, from coordinate 16,531 downwards.
CTTACCGGTACAAAATGCGACGCTGGAGGTGTGAAAGCGGCCGCGTTATGCGGCGTTGCGCGCTCACGGCCGGGCGATGCCGAGCGCCAGGTCCACGGTACCCATCAGCTCGCTCACGCTGATCGGCTTGACGAGGTAATGAAAAAAGCCAGCATCCATGGCCCTGCTGACATCCTGCGGCATTGCCTGCGCACTGCAGCCGATCAGCGGGATACCTGCCGTTGCGGGATCGGATGCAAGTATCGCTGCAACGTCCAGACCGCTGATGTCCGGCAGCCTGATGTCGAGCAGGATCGCGTCCGGATGGCGTGCGCGCGCCACTGCGATGCCTTCCTTGCCGTCATGTGCGCTAAGCAGATGAATGTCATCCCGGCGTGACATGAGTTCCTGGACCATGAGGAGGTTGGAGGCATTGTCTTCGACGTACAGCAGCGTTTTTTGCGCCGTGCCTGCGGAGACTGCCGACGGATAAACGGGTACGGGCGACACAGGCAGCGGTTGCGGCGCTGCCTCGCGTTGCAGTTCGATCCAGAAAACGCTGCCGACTCCGACCGTACTCTGCGCGCAGACCGTGCCACCCATCAGTTCCGCCAGGCGTTTCGTCATCACGAGCCCGATGCCGGTACCGTTTACGTTGAGCGCGTCCTGGCCCAGTCGGTTGAACAACTGGAACAGCTGCGACAACTGCGTTTCGGTCAGGCCCTCCCCGGCGTCGGCAACGCTGATACGGACATTGTCAGCACAGTCGTGGCACTCGACCGTCACCGTTCCGTTGAGCCTGTTGTACTTGATGGCATTGGATAGCAGGTTGATCATGACCTGCTTGATGCGTTTGCGGTCGCCGCGCACCCAGACACCGCTTTCCGCGCCTGTGAAGCTCATCGTGATACGGCGGGCGACGGCCAGCGGTTCCATCATTGCCTGGCATTCAAGCAGGACCTCGGCCAGCGGAACCGCGTCCATCCGCACGGACAGTTTTCCGGCTTCGACCTGGGCGAGGTCGAGCACGTCGTTGATCAGGTCCGCAAGATGCCATCCAGCCTTCTGGATCTGCGTGATGCCGAGCTTTTGCTTATCCGTCAGTTCCGCTCCGAGCTCGATGACCTGTGCATGGCCCAGGATCGATACGAGCGGCGTACGCAGTTCGTGGCTCATGTTGGTCAGGAAGTCGGATTTGGACAGGCTTGCGCGCGTGGCGTTCAGCGTTGCCTGCTGCAATTGCGACTCGGACTCCCTGCATTCCGCGATTTCGCCGCGCAGCAGAAGGTTGAGCTCCTCCTCCGCTTCCACCGATTCGTGCTGCCGCACCACGCCGAGCAGCAGTGATTCGTTGATGCTGCGCAAACGGTTGGCCAGGTTAACGGCCTGGTATGCCGCTGATGCGAACTCTCCGAGCACGAGCAGTTGCCGCAGATCTTCGCCGTCGAACTTGCGTGCCGGGTCATGTGACACGAGCCAGAGGGCGCCTGCGCTTGCGCCGGTCGGGCCGAACGGAACGAGCAGGCATTCTTCGATGGCGGGCGATATCGCGTGCAGGTGCGCGTAGTGTCGTTGCGGGCGGCGGAACAACAGCGGCGTGTTGCGGGCGCGCACCTCGTCGCAGGGGCTGACGTGCCATGGCGGATTGCGGTCGAGGCAGGTTTTCCAATCACCTGCAAGCGCGGGCCACGTCAATGTCGGGCCGTCGTCTCCGTCGAGCAGAAGGCTGTAGCCCGCGGAGCCCACGTGGAAAGTGTCCAGCAAGGTGTCGGTCAAAACCTGCAGGATGCGGTCGGGCGTTTCGGCAAACGTGTGGACGAGGATGCCGAGAGCACGCACTTCGGCGGCGAGGTCAGGAGACCGCTGTGGAAGCATCTGCAGTTCTTCGGTGTACAGTACTGCTTCCACGGATTCGCGCATGAACTCACCTCATGTCTCGTGTGATGAGACTTATATGGACCGCTTCTTCGCTCTCTTCTTCGACGGCGTCGCCGCCCTGGCTTTTGGTTCCGGCGATGGCTCGTCTTCCTGCGGCCTGCGCGGGCCCGTTCGCACCGGGATGCCGGTGATCAGTCCGTTGTACTCGGTCGACCGCGGCGAGATTACGACGAGACCCTTCTTCGTGATCACATACTCGCGAATGTCCTTGCTGTGATCGCCCCCGCGCATCTTGATGATCGCCATGATCTTGCGGAGCTGGCCGTCGATTTCCACGTAGCGCAGCCGGATGATGTCGTCAGTGAGAAACGAGATCGTGTAGTGGCTGAACGAGAAGCCCGTGAAGTTGTCCTCCACTTCGACGGTGCTGAGGATCGTAACGCCCGCCCCGGTCAACGCGACGATCAGGCGGTACAGCGACTCGCGAAAATCGAGGCGAAACCCCGGCGCCAGCGCCATCTCGAGGCTGACGAGCGAATCGATGACGAGTCTGCGCGCACCCGTCCTGACCACCGCATCGAGAATCTCCTGCATGATTTCGTCGACCGACAGGTCGAGCGGGCGCAGGTAGAGCACTTCGAGCTTGCCTTTGTCCTGCGCCCGCTTCAGGTCCAGGCCGAAGCTGTCGGCGCGCAGCGTGTAACCCGGCGGGCGTTCCTCGAAGATGGCTATGACGCCGGGCTCGCCATTGCGAATGCCGGCGGCAATGAACTGCGTGGCAAGCGCGGACTTGCCGGTACCCGACGGACCCGCGACGAGCAGGCTGTCGCCTTCGAACAGTCCGCCATTCATCATGGCATCGAGCTCGGGTATGCCCATCGAAAGCCGGGCGCGGCGCGCGGGCACTTTTCGTGCATCGATGAAGCCCATCGTGCGCGAGAAGGCCTGCAACCCGGCACTGCTGATGCGAATGGTGTGCAGGCCCGGCACGGACGGCTGTCCGCGCAGTTTCATGATCTGCAGCTTGCGCACGACCGAGTTGCGCTCGACGTTCTGCGAAAGCCAGAAGAGTCCATCGGCTATCGTGAAGATCGGATTGTCCCGCACCTCTTCCGGCACGTATTCGCCGACGAGGAAGGTCGTGGCCTCCCAGCTCGCCATGAACTGCGCGAGCCGTTGCGTGAACAACTGCATCGCCGCTTCGCCGGTGCCGCCGAGGTTGCGAATGACCGTGCGGAACGAATCGACGACGACGATGCCGGGGTTCATTGCGGCGACGCGGCTGGTGATTTCGTCATATACCGCGTCGAGGTCGTTTTTCAGCACGATCTCCGCCAGATTGAAGAAGTGGATGCTCTTGCCGAGTTTCGCGACATCGAAGAACGTATATTGCTGCTGATAGCGCAACATCTTGATCGCAGGCTCGCCGAGTACAGTAAAGAAGAGCGCGGGGCGTTCGTCGCTGGCATTGGCAAACACGATCTGGTGCGCCATCGTGGTTTTGCCGCAGCCGGGCGCGCCCGCGATGATGTTGAAGGAAAACTCGGGGATGCCGCCGCCAAGGATGTCGTCGAGTCCGCGCACGCCGCTCGGAAGCTGTTTGATCGCAACCCTGGCCCCGATTGCCGCGAGCATGGCGGGCGAGGGATTTGTCGCCTGTGCCTTTCGGATCTTCACTTGCGGTCTCCTGTCCTGGATTTGGAATCGTGATGGAGCACTCGCGGCCAGATGTCCGCCAGCAGTTGAAGAGTCAGTGTATTGCCAATGAAAGCCACGAGCAGGCTGAGCAATTGCGCGACGAGAGCCAGGTTCGCTTCGCCGTTTGCGAGCGCGGCCATGTCGGCAGCATCATCGGTTTGCACGAGGGCACCGCCTGCATCAACCGTGAGCGCGCGTAGTGCGGGAGTCCCGGCGGATGCCAGTATCAGCGCACGGCTCAGCAGCGAGCGGAAGCCCGTGGCGCCCATGAGGGTCGAGAGTACCGGCCGAAGCCTGGCGCAGACTTGCGCGGCCATGATCGTGTGCGCTTCTGTCGCGGCTTTGGCGTCAGCCTCGTGGGCAAGGAGCAGCGCAGCGATTTCCAGCATCTGTGGCGAAGCGTTGCGCATGTGGACCGCTTGTTTGTGAGTTAATGCCTTGAGCGGTGGCCTGCTCAATAGCGCGGGTGGGAGCTCGTCCAGGCTGTGCGCGAGTAGTGATGCGCAGCTTGAGTAAATTGCATGGCCGCGCCCTGACTCGAACGAGGTGGATATTGCCATGCTGCTGCGTCAGCTGCCGGCAACGATTCTGGTCGTTTCATGATTTCCGGCCGGTGAGTCACGCTAGCATACTATTCGTCCGAATGTTGGACTGCTCGCCGTGCCCGTAATGGACGCGCTTTCATACCCGCATGTTCAACCGTGGCCTGGTCCGCGCGTGATGGTGGCAACAGCGCCAGGCCGTTCTCATCCGCGCCTTTGAGGTAAAGTAGCGGGGCTGTGTCGAGGCAGCTTTGGCTGCATGACGATGCGGGCGATCCGGCGCAGCCGGTCCGGCATGTATTTACCTTCAAGGAACAGGCATGAGCGACTTGCTGAACACGATAGACGGCATCGTCTGGGGCCCGGCGATGCTGGTGTTGATTCTCGGTACCGGTTTTTACCTGCAGATCCGCCTGCGCGGCATGCCCATCCGTATGATCGGGCAGGGCTTCCGCATGATATGGAAAGGGCGCCAGAGCGATGCCGACAGCGGTGAAGTCAGTCCATTCTCGGCGCTGATGACCTGCCTCGCGGCGACGATCGGGGTCGGCAACGTCGTCGGTGTCGCCACTGCGATCGCGCTCGGCGGCCCTGGTGCCGTGTTCTGGATGTGGATGACGGCGCTCGTCGGCATGGCCACGAAGTACGCCGAAGTCGTCGTCGCCGTGGAATTCCGCGAGCGTGACGAAGACGGGCGCTACGTCGGCGGACCGATGTACGCGATTCGCAACGGCATGGGCAGGCACTGGAGCTGGCTCGGTACGACCTTTGCGATCTTCGGCGGCCTCGCCGGCTTCGGCATCGGCAACATGGTGCAGGCCAACAGCATTGCCGACGCGATAGAGGGCGCCTTCGGCATCGACCACATGATCACCGGCATCGTGTTGCTGCTGATCACCGGCGCCGTCGTGCTCGGCGGCCTCAAGCGCATCGCGGCCGTCGCCAACTGGCTGGTGCCGTTCATGGCGATTGCGTATGTCGCCGGCGGTCTCGTCGTGCTCGTGACCCATGCGGGCGAGATACCCGGTGCGTTCGTGCTGATCGTGTCCACCGCATTCACCGGCACGGCAGCGACGGGTGGTTTCGTTGGCGCGGCGATGATTGCCGCGATTCGTTTCGGCGTGGCGCGCGGCATCTTCTCGAATGAAGCCGGCCTCGGCACCGCCGGCATCGTGCAGGCGGCCGGCGCCAGCAACAATGTCGTCAAGAGCGGCCTGATCGGCATGATGGGCACCTTCCTCGACACCATCGTCGTGTGCACCATCACCGGCCTTGCCATCGTCATCAGCGGCGCATGGACGACCGGTGCGAGCGGTGCCTCGCTCACGCAGCTCGCGTTCGATGGCGCGATGCCCGGCTTTGGTAACGCCTACGTCGCAATCGTCCTGACCGTGTTCGCGCTGACGACGATTTTCGGCTGGGCCTACTACGGCGAACGCTGCTGGCAGTTCCTGCTCGGCAAACGCATCATCCTGCCGTATCGCATCCTGTGGACAGTCGCCGTGCTGATCGGCGCGACGATCCAGATGGATGTCGCGTGGCTCGTCGCCGACATCCTGAATGCACTGATGGCGATTCCGAACCTGATCTCGCTGCTGGTGCTGGCACCGCTCGTGGTGCAACTGACCGACACGCATTTGCGGAACGTGATCGGCGACGCGTGAGTGCTTACTCGTCCTTGCTGCCGAATCCGGAGAAGAAGCGGCCTATCGCACTGTCTTTGCGCTGGCGTGCTTCGCTGACCAGCAGTTGTTGCCGCTTCGCCTGTAACTCGAGCGCCAGGTTCGCCAGGTCCGGATGCTGCGCGGCAAGCTCGCGGAATTTTGCATTGAAGGCCACATGCTTGTGGTTGTTGTGGAACCAGAGCTGCTCTTCGGTCAGCTGCGGGGCGCCGCGCGTGTTCATCGAAATGGCGCCACCGTTGCGCGGCGGTCCACTGATGTTCTGGCCGCCGGGCGGAACCAGGTCATAGAACAGGAATTTCTGCGCTTCGTTCATGCGCGCCCTTTTCATGTAGACAGGGACGCATTCACGCTCCGGTATCCTGCTGCCGGTGACGATGCTTTCCGTGCAATGTATTTTGAACTCGGGGGTGTCGTTGAGCGCGTTGAACATGTCGAAGGTGCGGTGTTCGAGGCCGACGATCTCGGCGCGCAGCCGCAGCAGGCGCCGCCCGGTGACTTCGATTTCCTCGACCGGTTCGCGTTGGTTTTCAGCACTGCCTCGAGGACTTCCGGAGTCCGCGGCGCGGGCCGGGCCGATCGACACCAGCAGGGCGAGGCAGGATCCCAGCATGGCGATGGGTAAGCTCCGAACGATTTCGATGGGACGCATGGCGGTCTCCTGTGTGTGCCCTGACGTTGATGGGCATGCTTCATTGCGCGCGGGTTTGGGTTCTGCTCGTTCACCTACAGCTGTAGTCCAAAAAAGACTACAGCCGTAGTCCGTCACGTGCAAGCACTTCGTGACGACTGGTCGGGCCACCACGAGCCGATCGCTGCAGCGATCAAAGGGAGGACGGAAGCGCGGACGCCCCCGGCACAGGTGTTCACGGATGGACACCAGATGTCTGCCTGCGAACACCAGGACGAGCCCCTGTTTCGCTATTCGCCTGAATTCATTGGCAATTATTGGTTGGTGTCCAACTTGCTTGCGTGCGCTGTGGAAGACGAACTACATCAACCGAACAAAGGATCCGTGCCCGCATGCAGATGAACTCCCTTCTTCTCAACTACCTGCTGAGCGCGCTGTACAACGTCAAGCGCCACCCCGTGTTGTCCGCCATCAAGATACTGAGCCTCGCAATCGGCCTCGGCTGCGGCCTGCTCGTGCTGATGCATGCGCAATACGAGCTGAGTTACGACCGGCATTTCGCGAACGGCGAGCACATCTATCGGCTCGTGATCAACAGGGAGGGCGTCGGCACGCCGAACTCCGGCCCACCGATTGCTCCGGTTTTGCAGAGGGAGTATCCGGAGGTCGCCTACATCTCGCGCCTGCGGCCGGGGAAGGGGACCTTCAAGCGCGGCGAGACCTCGCTGACCGCGGACTACCATTGGGTAGAGCCCGACTTCCTCGACGTGTTCTCGCTGCAGTTCGCCAGCGGTGATGCGGCAACGGCACTGGATGCGCCCGATGCGGTCGTACTCAGCGAAGCAGCCGCCGCGAAGTTCTTCCCCGGCGAGGAAGCGCTCGGCCAGACGCTGACACTGGACAACAAGAGTGAGTTGCGAGTGACCGGCGTGATGCGGGACCTGCCGGTGAACACGCACATCGACCTGCAGGTGCTGCTCGCCGCGGATGCAAGTCCGTCACTCTATGGCGAACATGTCTTCGACGACCAGCGCAGCTGGGGCGGGGGGCAATTCACGTATCTCAGACTGCCTGACGCTGCCAGCGCGAAGGCAATCAACGCAGACCTCGGCAATTTCCTCGAACGCAACCTGCCGGAGGACCAGCGCGCCGTGGCTTCTGGCGTAGAGATGAGCCTCGAACTGGAGCCCCTGCATGACATCCATCTCGCCGGGCGCGCGGGCATAGGCACTGTCGGCGACAATACCCTGCAAGTGCTGCTGAGCCTCGTCGCCTTCGCCGTCCTGATCCTGCTGAGCTCGTGTATCAATTTCGCCAACCTCGCGCTCGTGCAGATGCAGCAGCGCAGCAGGGAGGTTGGCGTCCGCCGGGCCCTGGGCGCCACGCATGCACAGATCGTCGTGCAGTTCCTGCTGGATTCCATGCTGCTCACATTCATAGCACTGCTGCTTGCACTGCCTGCTATCGAAGTGGCCATCCCGGTTTACACCGCGCTGACGGGCTCGCACTTCACCGTGGCTTCCGCATGGGCCACCAGCTCCGTCGCGCAAATGGTGCTGTTCGTGCTGGCCACCGGCGTGTTGTCGGGATTGTTGCCGGCACTGGCACTCGCACGCTTCAGGCCGGCGCTCGTCATCAAGGGCGCCGGCCTGCAAGGCCGGTCCGGCAGCCTGCCGCGCGCAGGCGTCACCGTCGTGCAGTTCGGCTTTTCCACGGCGCTGATCCTGCTGGCGCTCGCGATCGTCATGCAGATCCGGCATCTCAATACGATGGACATCGGCTTCGACAAGGACAACCTGCTCGTCATCGACACCGTAGTGCAGGCGGGTATCGACGGCGCAGGCTATGAAGCCATGGTGAACGAGCTGCGCGAGCATCCCGGCATTCTCTCCATCGCCAGGACCAATGCGGTGCCACCGGATGCGGGTGGGAGTGGACCCTTTACGCGACCGGGCTACGGACCGAATGAATTCCAGATCCTGAGATGGCTGATCGTGGACCCGGGCTATCTCGAGACACTGGGAATCGAGCTCATTGCGGGGCGCTGGTTCTCCGGCGAACTCGCCACCGACCTCCATTTTGGACAAACCCCCACACCCGGCGTGGAACCAGCCGCGATCATCACGCGCCAGGCAGCACGCACGCTGGGCTTCAATTCACCCGAGGATGCACTGGACAAGATCATCACCCAGCTTCAACCGGCAACCCTCGGCTCCAACCGCATCATCGGCGTCGTCGAAGACTATTACTTCACCGGGGGGCTCGACGCGCAATCCACCGGCGTCCTGCGCGCCACCACCGGGCCCACTCGCGTGTTGCTACTGCGACTCGATCCAGCGCAGCAGCAAAGCACGCTGGACTTCATCGACGACGTATGGGCGCGGCATCATCCGGGCTTGCCGATCAATCGCAGCTTCTTCAGCGACACCTACAACGGCATCGTCGCGGCCCGCACGCAGGGCATCAGCATTGCGGCGACCCTGGCGAGTATCGTCACGATCATCATTTCGTCGATGGGACTTTATGCACTGGTGTTTTACTCCACGGAGCGCCGCACGAAGGAGGTCGGCATACGCAAGGTGCTCGGCGCAACGACGCGCATGGTCATCAGCCTGCTGACCTGGGATTTCGTGAAGCCGGTGTTGGTGGCCTGCGCGCTGGCCAGCGTGGGCGGATACTTCGCGATTGAGTGGTATACGCAGCAGTTTGCGTCGCGCGTGGAGATCACGCCGTTGCTCTATGTGCTGGTGACGACCGGCACGTTGGTGGTGGCGGTGATGATCATCATCGGGCTTTCATACAGGACGGCCAGTGCGCATCCGGTCGGGGCGTTGCGGTATGAGTAGGTCAAATGAGCCATCGATGAAGCTCAGGCATCGTAATCATTGAATTTTCCGGCAGCACGAATCATGTCGATGTCCGGTTCGAAATCGATGGCTCTTTCCGCTTTCATGAGTGCGAGCCGCGCGTACCGCACTGCCTGGCGGCGCATGGCGTCAGTGCCGCAGGATGCGAGCGTGCGAAAGGCTTTCTGAAGCCTTATCTGTACTTCCAGGATTCCGGCGCCGTCGCGGGTGATCGATGTAAACGCATCATCGAACATGTCGCCGATATCGAGCTCCGGAACATACACGCGATCACACTCCGGCTCGTGCGGCGCCGTCACCGGTTTGGACCACTGGACGAACAGGCGTACGCAGGTGCCAATGATGTCGATCGCCGTGCCGGGATCATTCACTCCGGGCGACAGCGCGCGAGTGGCGATTTCGGATAACACCACGAGCCCGAATCGTGGATCGTGATCGAACATCCGATCCTGTCCGACGATGAATGCGCGCTCGATTAGCCTGGGATCGGGCGAGTACGCGGTACCGTCATCGCGTTCCACATAAAACATGGGGCGATCCGGTGTGGCAAAGGTTCCTGGCAGGGCGACTACGGTAATCCGTGAATTCTCCTGCTCCGCATGGCGCTGCAGTTGCTTTACATCGATTTGCTGGACATAACCCACCGTGCGCGCATACACGGCAACTCCCGCGGGTTTCAGGTTGGTGGCGCGGATTCCTCGCAGGGTGGGGAAGGCGAGCCTTGCCTCCATGGCCCTGGCCGTGGCCGCTTCGACCTTGTCGATGACCGTGCCAAGCCGGCCGAGGCGCGCGATCCTGTCGACCCATCGCACGAACGTGATGATCACGAGCCCGAGCGCAATGAGGGTCAATGCAAAGAGAACGACCCGGCCTGGTTTCCCGTAATAGCCGTTCATCAGCGCCATCAGCGAAACCACGCTGAAGATGAAAACGCCGACGAAAACCGACAGCGCGTTTTGCGAAACGTCGTCGGAGATCACCAGCGAAAACGTGCGCGGGGTTGCCATGCTCCCCGCCGAACCATAAGCGGCCACCATCGCGCCGACTGAAAAGGTGGCTATCACGAGCATGCTGGCGGCTGTGATCTTCAGCAGATCCTCGATGGATTCGGCCGAGATGTCCGGCAGGCGCGCCACGAGCTCAATGCCGATACTCGAACTGTCTGCACCATGGGCCACAAGCGCGGCCATCACCGACAGGATGCAGGACAGTATGGGTTTGACCCAAAGCGTCTCTTTAATCCTGCCCAGAAAAAAAGTAAGGCGGTTTTCCACGGGTGGCCCTGTGAGCTACGGCATGGGCGTCAAGTTGCCTGTGGAGGCGCGCGAAGTCCATCGAGTGGAGCGTGGTCGATCAAGAAGGAAATTATTGAAAGCAGGTACAGATGCTTTGACCAAGGCCAATCGCGCGGCATCGCGTACGACCGCGGCATCGAGTTCACCTTCCTGCCGGGGTGTGGGTATCGAGCCGCCAAAGCACGTCCGGTTGCGGCGTTGCGGTATGGATGAGGTGCCCTGCTACAATCCCTGGCCAAGTCACGCCGTTGAGGAGCCGCCGCATGTCGATCACCCACGAGACCGTTCGCCGGCAGTCGTCGCGCAACACGAGCAACCTGTCTCGGCGCAGCGTGTTGGGCGCGCTGGCCGCGATTGCGCCCGCGGCCATGCTCGGAACACGGGCCATCGCGCAGCCGCTGAAAGGCGACGAGCTCCCGCTGCATACCACCGGCCTCGAGCACATCGGGATCGTCGTACCGGACACGGAAAAGTCAGCGCGCTTCTACAGTCGCCTGTTCAATCCGGAAATGCAGAAGGAGAAGGATGCACCGCTGCGTTATTACGTCATGATGGGCACCGGTTACATGGCCATCGGCAGCCGCGCGGGCGTGAGCGAAGCGAAGGTGGATCACTACTGCACGCTGGTGAATGGCTACGATCGCGAACTGATGAACGCCGCGCTCGCGGCGAGAGGCATGCCTGCTGCAGCTCGCGGCGTGGTGCCGGATCCGGATGGAATCGGCCTGCAGCTCATCGCGGTGCCGGGCGGTCCCGGCCCGACTGCAGTCCCCGGCGGCCGCCTCGTAGAGGGCGATGCGCTCGTCACGCCAATCGGTTTCGACAGCATCCTGCTGAAGGTGCAGGACCTGCGCCGCAGCGCGGATTTTTACAGCAATTTCTATAACAGTGCTCCGGCGGATGAAGCCGACCAGCTGGCATTCGCAGCGGCGGATACTCGCATCATCCTGCGCGCGGTTGCTGCGGGTGAAAGTGCTGGAGTCGAGCGCTTCACGATGCGGGTGGGGGCTTTCGATACGGCAGCCGTCGCAGCTGAACTCGCGGCGCTCGGCGCTACGATCGACGCGAGTGCGCCGTCAGGCCTGCTCCGGTTCCGCGACCCGGACGGATTGGGTGTGGAACTCAAACCGGCATGATCCTTTCGTAATTGCCAGGCTCCGCAAGCGGGCGTCGACTCCCCTTGAACGATCTTGCTCAGGACGTTGGGTAAAAATACCCAGTGTGAGCGCGCCGGAAGGTACGGTTCCTCACCATCTCGTTTACATGTAACCCGCGGATACTCCGTTACCAGGCAAGCCGAGCCGTCACCCGCGCCTCGTCCGCCTGCAGTGAAAACGACCAGCCATTCCGCTCGCACAGCCGTTGAACGATCCCCAGGCCAAGGCCATACCCGTGGGACGACGACGCGTCGTTCGGCATGTGTTGTTCATTTGCCTCACTGCCCACCTGATTGGTGACCAGTAGCTCACGTTCATCGATCAGGATCGTAATGGGTCCCTGGCCGGCAAGCGTGTGTTCGAACGCATTGCGGACGAGATTGTTCACCGCGATCGAAAAGGCCTGCGGGTGCCCGCACACCTGCGGCTTCGCGAGATCGTCGATATCGACATCGACGCACTTGCCGCTCAGCAGGTGGCGCTGCTGGTCGACGGCCCGGCTCACGAGCGGCATCACGGCAAACTGCTCGTCGTACAGGCCACCGTCGGTTTCACGCGCGAGGCACAGGAACATCTCGATCGTGGTTTGCATGTCGAGCGTTGCGAGCCTTACGCGCTCCACCACTTTTGCATCAGCGGCCGACAGGTCGCCTTGTTGCAGCAGCTCGAGGGCGCCGGTTATCACGGTGATGGGCGTCCGCAACTCATGGCTGGCGGAACTGGTGAAGTAACGCTCCCTGGCGACGAACGCGCCGATGCGTTCGAGCGTCTTCTCGATGGTGGCGGCGAGCATGCCCACTTCGTCATCGCCGAATCGGCCGGACTCTATGCGCTTGTGATCCTCGGCCGATAGATGTTCGAGGTCGATGTCCGCAACCATTCTCGCGAGTTGCGCGACAGGCGCGACTGCCCTGCGCATCACGACGATGCCGAGACCGAAGCCGAGAACGCCGAGCGTACCGACGACGCCGGTGATGACGAGCAGCCACCACCAGTCTTCCGACGATGCCGCCTCGATGCCCGCAACGTCGAAAACCACGAATGCATGGCGCTGGCCGTCGGCGGTGGGTACGACGGCGACATGTAACTCGTCGGCACTGAATTCATACAGGCCTTCACCGGGATTTGTGCTTGCCCATTCCCTGAGCGGTTCCGGCAAGCTGGCGGCCTCGTCGTATCCGCGAAGATTCATCGCCAGCGAGGGATAGTTCTCGGCGGCACGCTGCAACTGGTGTTTCAGCACGCGGTCTTCGCTCAACCGGATCGCACCATAGAAGGCGAGGCCCCAGGCCACGCTGAGTACGGCTACGCACAGCGCAAATGCGATCGCGACACGCTTGCGCAAACTGTACCGGTACATTACGGCGCATCCTTCGCAATTCGGTAACCGATGCGATGGACTGTGTGGATCAGCGGGCTATCGAAGGGCCTGTCGATGGCCTGCCGCAGCTTGTACAAATGCGAGCGCAGCGCATCGCCATCGGGAGGCTCGTCAGCCCACAGCAGGTTTTCGAGGTCCTCACGCGCGACAACCGACGGCGCTTCTTCCATCAGGCGTTGCAGCAGCTTGATGCCCGCAGGGTTCAGTTCGACGCGCCTGCCCGCGCGATGCACTTGCAGCGTGGACCTGTTCATCGTCAGGTCGCCGACGGTCAACACGTTGCCGGCCTTTCGTTGACTGCGTTTGTGCAGCGCCTGCAATCTCGCATGCAGTTCCTGCAGGGCAAAGGGCTTGACCAGGTAGTCGTCGGCGCCCGCTTCGAAGCCCTTGAGCTTGTCGTCGAGGGTGTCGCGCGCGGTCAACATGAGCACCGGCGTGTCCACTTTGGCATCGGCGCGCAACTTCTGGCAGAAGCGCAGGCCATCCATGCCCGGCAGCATCAGGTCCAGCACGATGACATCGAAGGGGTTCGCCAGCGCGAGGCGCATCGCGCTTATCCCGTCGTAGGCAAAGTCCAGTATGTAACGATGCTTTTCGAGATACGTCGCGATGTTCTCGCAGATGCCACGGTTGTCTTCAACGACCAGTACTCGAATCGGCGGCGAATCCGTCGCACGTATCATTTTTGCTGCCTCCTCCTTACCAGGCCTCTTAAGCCACTTGCCAAGCCCTTTATCATGCCCTTACCAGGCATAGTCCAGACGCAGGCCGATAAGCGGTTCGGCTTCGTTATCGTCTTCGACGATGACGCCGCGGCGATAGTCAAACTCGCTGTCGTCGCTCGACGACGCCGCCGTTACGTTGATGACATCGAGAAAGGCTGTCACATCTATCGGGCCAAAGGCGCGCCGATAATCCACGCGCACGTTCACCAGGCCATAACTGTCTTTGCGGCCGACATTGCGTTCAGTGATCTCTTTCGAGAAGCGTACAGGCTGTCCGGCGCCCAACACGTTCGAGTGAATGATAAAGGCGTCGTCGGGCCGGCCGGAAAGATATTTGTAGCGTCCGGCGACCTTCCAGCGGTCGCTGATTTCCCAGGTCAGGCCGAGGGTGGCGACATGTTTGCGGTTGAATTCGGAGTCCACGTCACCGCGGCCGTCTTTCCGGTCCACGCTGGCATCGTTATAGGAGTACGTGGCTGTGGCGTAAAGCCCTTCGCGAACCGTTCCATTGGCCACGATGTCGAGGCCGTACGAGGTGCCGTCGCCAATGTTCGCAAACGTGCCGCTCGCGCGGTCGAGGTCCACGACGAGCTTGTCGAGGGATTGATGGTAGGCTTCGGTCAACACCGACCAGCTGTCGTTCAGGAAATACTCGAAACCGAGGCTCGTGTGCGTGATCTCTTCCGTCTTCAGGTCGTTCGACGCGTTGGCGGCCAGTTGTAGATACCGTGGCGACTGGTGAAAGAGTCCCGCCGTCGCAAAGTACCGGAGCGCTCCACCCGGGCGCCAGTTGACGCTGAAGCGGGGCGACGCGAAGCTTTCGTCGGCAAAGCCATCGTGTTCGAGGCGCAGGCCCGTGCGGAAATCCCAGTCGCCGCGTTCGAAGACCTGGTCGACATACCCTGCATAGCTCGTTTCCTTCTGGCGAAGTGACGAGTTGAGGTTTGCGGGCGTCAGTACGATATAGCGCTGGCCGGGATCTTCCCTGAAGTCGTCGTCGTCGTAGACGAATCGGTTCCAGTCGCCCGCCAGGACGGTGTCGTAGTCCAGTTCGATGTTCGTGACCTGGACGCCGGAGCTGAACACGCCCCACTGATTCACCGTCTCGAAGTCGCTGCGCCAGCCGATTTCGGTCTCGTCTTCACCGATGGTGATGATGTCTTCCCGCACCGGAAAACTGGAGGCGGGGGATCCTGCGGGCACGAGATCGGGGAATGCTTCGCCTTCCGAACTGACCTTGTCGCTTGCGCGGTAGTAAACCTTGTTGGTCCACACAGCGCGTTCACCGAGCAACGATCGCAACGTGAGGCCGTACAGATCGCTGTCCTGTTCAAGATCGAGCAGCGCGGCGTCTTCGAAATTCGGCGACTCGAAGACATGCTTCACGCCGCGCGTGAAGTCTTCATGCGTATCCATTACCAGAAGCTCGAAGGTATGGTCTTCGTTGATCGGTATCACCGACTTCACGATGATGTCGCGCAAGACCGGCTCACCGATGTCGAGCTCTTCGATATCTTCGAAAAAGGCGCCGAAATCCAGTTTTCGCGCAGACACGAGCAAGGTCGAATCTTCGGTGATGCCGGCGGGGCCGTCGTAACCGAATTCATTGCCCGCCAGGTCCAGGCGCCAGCTCGCCGACGGGCTCGGGTTGCCATCGGCGACTTCCAGTTTGAGTAGTGACGCGGCCCGGCCGCCATACGCCGCACCCCATCCGCCCGGCGAGAACTCGGCACCCCCGATGACGTTCGGCGCAAAGATCGAGAAACGACCGCCGCCACCGACGTCTTCCTCTTCACCCAGCGTCGCGTCGAAGTGCACTACTTTGTCGAACGGAAAATCATCGACGAACAGGAGGTTATCGCGTGGGCCGCGGCCGCGTACGCTGAAGCTCGCGAACTCGCTGGTGGATGCAAGGCCGGGTAATCCATCGAGTGAGAGGAGAGGGTCGGCGCCGCCGCCAACGGCGCTTCGCAACACTTCCCGGTCGAGATAGGTGCTGGACGCTGAAGAGAACCGGTCCGCTTGCCGCGCTCTCACCACGACTTCCTCGATCGCCTGGTCGTCGAGTTCGAATTCAATCCTGAGGTTCTTGCGCGTGATCACGCGTATGCTCGGCTCGTTGGAAGGCGCGTATCCGCTTCGGGTTACATCCACCGAGTAGAGGCCGGGGTCGAGCTGGTCAACGACGATGCGGCCTTGCGCGTCGGTTTCCGCCGAGCGCGTCAAGTTCGTTTCGCGTTCCGTGATCGTGATCTGCACGTTCGGGATTGGCCGGTCGGTAGTCTCGTCCCTGACGATGACCGTCAGCGCACCGGGCGCCTCTGCTGCTTGGGTAAAAACCGGAAAGCCAATCAGTAGTGCAGACAGGGTCAACCGCGCTGCCTGTTTCAGATCCTTCGTATTGCTCAATTGGTCGCTCATATTGCCTTCCCTCCAGGAATCGGCCATTTACCTGATGAAACGCCGGGAGGTTAGCAGCGGCAATGTGACCAAATCGTCGCTGGACAAAAACTACGGCAGAGTCTGCCCGAACTTGTGAGTTCGGCAGAAGCTGCGCGATCCAATGGCCTGAATCGTCGGCTGCCTGGATTACTGGTGAAGTCATGCCGGGTAGGCGGGCGTTTAATTGCCTGTTGAAGAGCCCATGCCTGATAATCGATCCACGTTCCAACCTATGACTATAAAAACACGCGAGC
>DASWWP010000084.1:0-12743 GCA_036405915.1 Pseudomonadales bacterium | reverse complement strand
GGCTGGGCGTGCCGATGCACGTGCACGACGATGATGTGCTGGTTGCCCCGGAGCGGGTGATGAACAGGAGCGGCGAACCATTCAAGGTATTCACGCCGTTCGCGCGCACGCTGCGCGCGATGCTGCCGCCGCACGGGATCGCGCAGGCGCCTGAATTGCGCCGCCAGGATAGCCAGCAGGTGGCGCGAGCGCCGGAACAGAGGGCCTTGCACGAGTTGAACTGGGGCGAGATCGACTCGCGCTGGGAAAGCCTGTGGCCAGCCGGCGGCCCGGCGGCGCTGAACCAGCTCGATGGATTCTGCGAAAAGCGCATCGACAACTACAAAATCGAACGCGATCGGCCGGCAATTGACGGTACGAGTCGCCTGTCGCCTGCGCTCGCGGCAGGCGTGCTTTCGGTACGCGAATGCTGGAACCGCGCAACGCAGTGGCATGAAGGCGACAGCGCGCTCGCGTGGCAGAACGAATTGCTGTGGCGGGATTTCTACAAAGGCGTCATGACGCACTATCCACGCGTGTGCAAAGGCTATCCGTGGCGAGGCGATGTCGGCTACGTGCCGTGGCGGCACGACGAAACGGAGTTTGCCGCCTGGTGCGAGGGCCGTACCGGCATCCCGATCATCGACGCCGCGATGCGACAGCTACTGCACACGGGCTGGATGCATAACCGCCTGCGCATGCTGGCGGCGACCTTCCTGTCGAAGCACCTGCTCATCGACTGGCGCTGGGGCGAACGCTGGTTCATGCAGCACCTGGTCGATGGCGACTTCGCGTCGAACAACGGCGGTTGGCAATGGTGTGCGTCCACGGGAACCGATGCGGCGCCTTACTTCCGCGTGTTCAATCCGGTGACGCAGTCGAAACGTTTCGATGCCGAGGGCAGGTTCATCCGCACGTGGTTGCCGGAACTCGCAGGACTCGACGACAGGGAAATTCACGAACCGAAAACGCAAAGGCCGGCAGGTTATCCGCCGGCGATCATCGATCTGGGGTATGGGCGCGAACGCGCGTTGAACGCGTTCAGGAGCAGGGACGTCTAGCTGGGGAGCGAGTCGACTATTGCCGCGAGGGCGGCAAGGAGCTCGTTAGCTACGACCGGATTGATGTGCCGGTGCGCGTGAATCAGGTTCTCGAGCGCGTTCAGTTGTCCACGCGCGGCATTGCCGTTGCCCCGCTCGACGGCAGCGCGGGCGGCCCGCAGTTTCGATGTAATCGACTGCGCCTGGCCGCGTTTCAGAACGGCCGGCACCAGTGCCTCGACTTCATCGATCAGCAAAATCAGCTGTTCCTGCGGGGAAGTGACCGTCGGACTCGTGACCGTTACCGTCAGGTAACCGGTGTGCCCCAGCGGGTTCCATGCCTGGATGAGCGCCGTGCCCGGCGTCACGCCGATGATCTCAACCGAGTCGATCGTCACTGCGCCAACTTCGGCGATGCCGGGCTGCGAGGAACTGACTTCAACGTAAGCGGGATGATCGTGGTCGAGCGGCAGCGTGATGCTCTCGCCGACCGCGATTTCCAGTGTCGGCGAATCGTCTCCGATCGTGATGCAGCAATAGCCGCCGAAAATGGCTACAGGCACGTATTCGTTGAGGCCGAGCCCCGTGGGCGCTCCGCCCTCCGGGATCAGCACCGGATGTTCACCGAGCATCAACGGTACAGTGACGTTTCGCGTCGGGTCGAACTTCAGGACGGCATGGAGCTGCACGGTGATCGTATCGATGCGGCTGTCGTCCGCGTCTACCTGGATGATTGCACCCATGCCACCGAAGAAACCAAACGTGAGCGCCGTGGCTGAACCGCCGACGGAGGAGTTGGTCGTGAACAGCAGCGGGTTGTCCGGCGTTTCGTTGTGCATCAACGTGAAGTAGCCGTCCTTAAGCGCGTCCGGCCGTGTTTCAGTGATGGTGATCGGCGCGAGCGCGCTTTCGACGTTGCCCAGCACGATGGGGGGTTCACCCACGGTGACGGTTACTGACTGGGCGGAAACGACTGTAGCGGCTGAAGCCAGTAACGCGGCGAGCACAATCCTGAAGTGGCGAAGCATGCGAACTCCTCGGTAGGATCGGCCGCCCGCGGGTGCGGGCTTGTGACTGGTATTAGCAGCGCGATCACGTACATTCTAGGAGCGTGCATGGCTTCGTAATATCGACGATATGCCCGATAAAGGGCTTCATCTACCCTCAAAGAGCGTCGTCACACAGCCGGGGGAATGTAACGACGCCAGTATGGCCGCTCATTCCATCGACACGTCGCGCATTTCGTCGGACATGCCTTCTTCCCACGTGCTCCATCCTGAATTCATGCCATAGGGTGAGCGCGCGAGGATCGCTTCGATGCGGCGGATCTGGTTGTTTTCCACCTTGAACAGTTCGGCGATCTGCCAGGTCCAGGGCTGCACCGGACCGGCGGTAACGGTGCGGCCGTCCGGCACCTGGAACGTGCGCGTATCGCCGCCGGGGTGGTCGAAGAACACGAACGAGAACACGAGGCCGCGCTCTTCATCGACGGCCACGAAGCGGCGGTCGCGGATGCGATGCACGAAATGGATGAGGCCAGATTCGAATTGTTCCAGGCAGGTCCACTGGCCCGAGTAACCGAGCGCGGTTTTCGGATCGGGGCGCGTTTCGCCTTCCGGTGTCGGATTGTTCGTCGCGGCCATGCCGTTCTCGATGCGGTGGCAGTCTTCAGCGAAGGGGTAGTCGCCTTTGCCATCGTTCTGCTGCATGCCGGTGAAATACTTGTTGGCGGTTTCGATCATCGCGGCGCGCGACATGCGGCTTTCCGGCGGCACATTCGTGAGGTAGACCTCGTGTGGCGTACCGATGTTGTTGACGTTGTTCGCGCCGCTTTCGCTGCGCACGACGAGCTGTTCGACCTGCGTGATCGCCTGGTTCTCGACCTTCAGGCGCACGGCGATCAGTGCCGGCGTTTCGAGCGCAGGATCGCGGTGGTCTTCGTTGATCGTCGCGAGTACGGCGACCTGGCCGGCGGGCACGTCGGTCGTGAAGAGGCGATACGGACCCTTGCTCTTCATCGTGTTCCACAGGCCGTCTCCGATCAGCAGGCGCTGGCCGTCTTCGGTGAAGATCACGTCGTCCGCGAGCGGCACCTTCGATGGATCATTGTCGATCAGCGCATCGAAATAGCGTTCGACGAAACCTTCGAGGCAGCTGCGGTCGCAGCCGACGACTGGCGTTGCCGCGGCACCCTCTGCGGCACCCTCTGCAGCACCCCCTGCGACACGCTCCGCGACGGCCGGCGCTGGCGCAGCGGCAGCGGTCGTCGCGGATTCGGCGCGCGAGGCCGTATCGGCGGTTTCCCCACAGGCCGCGAGCATCACGGCGGCAACCAGTAGACTGAGACGTTTGGCGGGCATGGTGATTCCTCTTGTTGTCATGGCTGTCTTGAAAGCGGCGCTCAGCCTTCCGCGCAGTTGAATGGAATGATCCGTTCGTCCGGTATGTGCAGCCATTTTTTGCGCAGCTCGACCGGGCGCGTGAACATCACCGGATCGTCGACTGTCATCTGGTACTCCATCTGGCTGCCGTCTTCGATAGGCGTGAAGCGTTCGGTGATGACGACCTGCTCGCTCTGCGGAATACCGGCCTGGTTGAAGTGCGGCCAGTCGACGTGCGTCGTCGTCGCGACGAGCGTGTCGCCTTCCCAGTGGCCGACGGAATAGCCAAGCGGTGACGGTTCGGTGCCGGCCGGTGCTTCGCCCTGGTCCATGTGGATCGTGCGGCGCAGGTCGTATTCCTCGATGCGCAGCACCACATCGTCACCGTCGCGCAGGATTTCCATCGGCAGCGGCTGTTCCATGATCAGCGGCATGCCTTTCGGCGTGCAGTTGTTCGTTGGGTTGTCGGTGGCGGGGTTGAAGCGGGCGAGGGCTTGCTTCGCGACGTCCGTCATCGGGTAGGAATTCAGGTCGTAATTGCGATCGATCGATTCGGGGAACAGGAAGCCGTCGGAGCCTGTGAAGGTCCAGATTCGAAACAGTCCCCATTCGGGATGGCTGCGATCGCCTTCGGTGCGGAAGCGATAGGAGAAATCGCCGATGAAGTCGTCGCCGAAGCGCGCCTGTGCGCCGGTTTGCAGCACGAGTTCCTGGCCGGACTCGAGCAGTACGTTCGTCGCGAACATTTCCATTTTCTGCGTAAGCGGCGGATAGCCGGCCACGCGGATCTTCATGCCTTCCTGGATCGCGTCGTTTGGAATGCCGGCGCGGAACATCAGCGTCGGCGAGCCACTTTCCATGTCCCATTCGACGACACTGCCGTCGTCCGTCGTGACCTCCAGGAAAATGTGCGCGTGTGGATTGCGCCACTGCACGCGCGTGACTTTGCCGTCGAGGTACATCACGCCGCCGGTGTCGAAGCGGCCGAAAAAACTGTGATGGGCGAGCGTTACTGCCGGAACTGCGAGTGCCGCAACGGCGAGCAGGACAGGGCTACGCATGGTTTTATTGTTATCGCGGTTGGGGTGCCGGGAGCATACCGCAATAAATAAAAGGGGGGCAGACCACGGTGCGACAGGGGTGGAAGTGGTCTGCCCCCGGAGGAGAGGGGCGCGTCATGCGCCCCGATGAGCGTCGGTCAAATACTCTAGTCGAGAGCCATCAGCGAAGCGGCTGGCCCTTGCCAGGTGCGCCATGCCAGTGCTGCGTGCGGCCTTCGTCGCTATCGCTTTCCTCGAATTGCGCGAATTCGGCAGTTTCGCGTTCCGGCAGTTCCACGCCGCGCACGGGCTGCGGGTAGTTGCTCTTGCCTGGAGCGCTGAAGAAACCGGCGAACAGGTTGCGTTTCGGCTGCGTGCGCATTTCGTCGAAGGTCGCGAACACTTCAGGATCTTTGTCGCGTTCAATCAGCATGCGGCCGTGTGGCGGCTTGCCGTAATTCAGTTCGACGACCAGCGTGTCGGCATCGAGCTGCCGTACATGCGTCTGCGCGAAAAGCGCGCTGCTGCCGAGACCAAGGCCGAGGGCGAGGGCGAGAATTGCTTTCTTGTGTTGCATCCGATGATCCTCCAAACGTTGTCCATGCCAGGTGTTGCAATAAAACCGGTGGTGCAAAAACGAGATGGAGCAACCTTAGTGGATTTCGTAGCCAAGCATCTTTTTCAAAAGTGATAGGAAACTACGATTACTGCACCAAAATGGTTCGCGGCTGCACTGGAGTAGTGCGGAACTTAGGGGGTTTTCTGCGAGGTTAGAAGGCGCAAGCCATTGAATCACAAGGAAAGTGCCAATGCGGTGCAGAACTTGCTCTGGACAGGCTGTGACCCCTCGAACTGGAGCCAATGCCGTGAAGAGCCTTATTCCCTATCTGGGCAGCCTGCTGGTGTTGTGCGCATCAGGCGCGCAGGCCGAGCCGGTCGCAATTGCTCTCGAAGCTGCTGCGAGCGGCACCTTCTACGTGAGCGCTTCGCTCAACGCGGGAATCGAGACGGACCTGTTGCTCGATACGGGCTCCGGGTACGTCTCGCTCAGCAAGCGCACCTTTGAGCGCGTGACGGCCGGAACACATCCACAGCCTGAACGCACGATCACCGGCATCCTGGCCGACGGCAACGCAGTATCGGTGCCAATATACCGCCTCGCCGAACTGAAGCTTGGCAGCGACTGCGTGCTGCATGACGTCGAAGTCGCAGTGTTTCGCAATGCGGCGCGCGACATCCTCGGGCTCAACGCGCTCAAACAGATGCAACCCTTTACGTTGCAACTGGATCCGCCGCAGCTGTCGGCCAACTGTGGTTGAGCCGCGGGCCCGACCCTCGCGCCTGTCGCTCCTGCCAGCTGCAACGTACACACTGGTTGGGCGCCGGCGAGTCTACCCAATCAACGCGAACGCTTGAGTACGAGCACGAGTCCGCCGCCCTTGCCGAGCCGCGAGATATGCGGCGCCATGTTGACGAGCTCCCAGCCTTCGCGGCCGCTGTCGTTAAGCACCTTCTCGAGGCCGACCACGTCGATCTTGCCGCTCAGGAAGGCCACGGTGTCGAACAGGATCGTCTTGTATTCCCAGCGGGTTGTCACGTTCATGCCTCGTCTCCTTCTTCCGGTTCCGGTGCGCTCGTATCCTCGACGTCGGTAATGACCTTCTGCACGAGCTTCACGCGACCGCTCTTCACGAGCGCGTCGCGCAGCACGAATTCGATCTGTGCGTTCAGGCTGCGCAGGTCATCGTCCGCCCAGCGCTGCATTGCAGCGATGACCTGTTCGTTGATGCGCAGCGGATAGCTTTTTTTCGTCACGCAACCTCCATCACGCTGCGCGGCTCAATACAAGCTGCCCGCGTTGATCACTGGCTTTGCGCCCTGTTCGCCGCACAGTACGACAAGCAGGTTGCTGACCATCGCTGCTTTCCGTTCGCCATCGAGCTCGACGACTTCCTGCGCCTTCAGTTGCTCCAGCGCGCTCTGCACGATGCTGACGGCGCCCTGCACGATGATCTTCCGCGCCGATAGTACGGCACTCGCCTGCTGCCGCTGCAGCATGGCCTGCGCGATCTCCGGTGAATAGGCGAGGTGGCTCAGGCGTGCTTCCATCACTTCGACGCCCGCCTTCTGCAGGCGATCGTGCACTTCGTCCTTCAGCTTAAGCGCGATCTCGTTCGAGTTGCTGCGCAGCGACAGGCTACGGCCTTCGTTCTCGTGGTCTTCGTACGGATAACTCGTCGCGAGGTTGCGCAGCGCGGCTTCGCTCTGGATCGTCACGTAGTTTTCGTAGTCGTCGACTTCGAACACGGCTTCGGCCGTGTCGACGACGCGCCACACGATGACCGCGGCGATTTCGATAGGATTGCCGTTCGCATCGTTCACCTTCAACCGGCCGCTCTCGAAGTTGCGCACGCGCAGGCTGACGGACTTCTTGCTGTACAGCGGGTTCGCCCAGCGCAGGCCCGGGTTGCGATCGGTGCCCGCGTAGCTGCCGAACAGCTGTAGCACCTTGCCCTGGTTCGGATTCACCATGTAGAAGCCGAACCAGCACGCGAACACGATGACGATCGCGATGACGCCCAGGACTTTCGTCGGGCCGGGTAGCCACACGAGGCTCGATGCCGTGAGCAACTGCAGCAGGAGCAGGACTCCGATCATCAGGTAGCCGGAGGGGGTGCGTTTATGGATTTCGACGATCATGACGGTCTCCGTGTTGTCGTTGTTTGTATCTAATACATATCATTTATATATCAATCACACGCGGCTCAACAATAGAAAACCAAATGAACATGCAAATTATCGCTTGCGCTAATTCCAGCATATTGGATATTTTCTCCCGTAGCGAAGGAGAGGGTCCATGCAAAAAAGCGAAGGGGCGAGCCGACGGCTCATCGAGCGCGTGCGCGAGCTGCGACAACAGCGGGCTTTGTCGCTGGAGGCGCTGGCCGAAAAAAGCGGCGTGAGCCGGTCGATGATTTCGCTGATCGAGCGCGGGGAAACCAGCCCGACGGCCGTCGTGCTGGAGAAACTGGCGGTCGGTCTCGAGGTGCCATTCGCAAGCCTCTTCGATGCGCCGGCCGCCGCGGTCGACGTCATCAAGGGCGTCGTGCAGCGCCGCGTCGACCAACCGGATTGGCACGATCCCGCCTCGGGTTACGTGCGCCGCAACCTGTCGCCGCCAGGCACGGATCAGCCGATGCAACTCGTCGAAGTGGTGTTTCCGCCCGGGCAACGCGTGATCTTCGAGGCGAGCGGACGCGAAGCGTACGTCTACCAGCAGATCTGGATGCTCGAAGGCGAGATGGAAATCGGCGGCGCCGACCACCTGCACAAGCTGCGCGCCGGCGACTGTCTCGCGCGGCATCAGCAGGCGAGCAATGTGTACTACAACCCCGGCACGCAGCCGGCACGCTACCTGATTGCGCTCGCGCAGCGCGGAGGCGCGCGATGATCAGGCCCGTGGCCGCACAGGATGTCGGTGCGATTCGCACGATCTACAACCATTATGTCGACAACACCGTCGTCAGTTTCGAAGAGCAGCCCGTCACCGATGCGGACATCGCGGCGCGCATCGCGAAAGTGCAGGCCGCCGGTTTGCCGTGGCTGGTCGTCGTGCAGGACGACGCGGTCTGCGGGTATGCGTATGCGTCGCCGTGGCAGGAGCGCAGCGCATACCGCTTCTGTGCTCTGATTTCGGTGTACCTGGCCCCGGAGGCAACGGGCAGGGGCTTCGGCACGCAGTTGTACGAGGCGCTGTTCGCGGCCTTGCGCAGTACGGCGATTCGCTGGGTCATCGGCGGTATCGCGCTGCCGAATGCAGCGAGCGTTGGGTTGCATGAAAAGATGGGCATGAAGCGCGTCGGCCTGCATCCGGAAGTGGGTTTCAAGTTCGGACGCTGGGTAGACGTCGGCTACTGGCAGGGCGAAGTGCAGCACACCGCGTCATGAACATCCGCATCGACGATCTGCAGCATCCGGCAGTGCGCGAGTTGATCCGCGAGCACCTGCAGAGCATGCATGCACAGTCCCCGCCGGAAAGCGTGCATGCACTCGACGTCGATGCGCTGCGCGGCCCGGGTATCACGTTCTGGACCGCATGGGACGGCGACCTGCTGCTCGGCTGTGGCGCGCTGAAGGAACTCGACGCGCGCCACGGCGAAGTCAAGTCGATGCGCACGCCGGATGCGTTGCGCCGCCGCGGCGCGGGCAGGGCGATCCTTGCGCACATCATCGACGTTGCGAAGCAGCGCGGGTACGAGCGCCTGAGCCTCGAAACGGGCTCCATAGATGCCTTCCTTGCGGCGAGAAAACTGTACGAACGCTTTGGATTCCAGTACTGCGGCCCCTTTGCCGGTTACGGCGAAGACCCGTACAGCAGCTTCATGACGCTGAAGCTCGGCCCCCGCTCCTGATTCCTGCGCCTGCGTTCTACGCCGCTGGTGGCGACGCACTGATGCGCATTTGCGGCGTTCGCGACAATTCCATGCCCGTGTGTTGAGTTGTGCGTTCCGTTTCCCGTATGGTCGGTTCGCAGCGCGCACGACGAGCCACGTGACGGGGATCACCCAAAGGGACAAGGCAATGGCGGACGACCACGGCAACAACACGGCGACGGCAGGTACGATCACCGTCGGCGGCGAGGCGACAGGCAACGTCGACGAACGGCATGACGAAGACTGGTTTGGCGTGCAGCTCCACGCGGGCACGACGTACTGGTTCGAAGCGCTGGGCAAGCGCAATGACGCCGGCTCTGCGGACTCGCCGCGCCTGAGCCTGCATGACGGCCAGGGCTCCTACATCCGCGGAGTCGTCACGGGTGGGGCGAACGGCGATCCGCTGCTGGCGTACACGCCGCTCATATCCGGCATCCATTACGTGGGCGTCGCGGATTCGCTGGGCACGGGCACCTACACATTGAGTGCCGCGATTGCGTCGCGTCAGGACGATTATCGTGACGATGCGGCAACGGCGGCGTCCATCGCCATCGGCAGCCAGGTTGGCGGAAGCCTCGAAGTGACCACCGACCAGGACTGGTTCCGGGCAGAGCTGAGCGCAGGCGCGACGTACGTGTTCGAGCTGCGCGGCGTCGATGGCGGTGGCGGAACGGCCGGCGGCGGGGATTTCGATCTCGGGCTGCGCCTGTCCAGTGCCGCGGGCGGGATTGCCGTGAGTTCGTCACGCGGCGGTTCCGGCGATCCGCTGCTGACGTACACGGCGATCGAGTCGGGCACGCATTACGTGCAGGTCTCGAGCCAGGTGTACGACGCGGGCGCCGGAACCTATACCTTGAGCGCCGCGGAGATACCCACGACAGTCAACTTCATAGCCGGCACGAGCGGCAACGACGTGCTGCACGCCACCACCGCGAATGACCTGATCGCAGGTACAACGGGAATCGATGTCGTGATCTACCCGGGAGCGTCGACCAACTACAGCGCCAGCATCGACCGGTTCAGCAAGGTCATATCGGTCAGCGGAAACGGCAACGACAACCTGCATGGCATAGAGCGTATCCATTACGACGACATCGGCCGCGCCTTCGACATCGTCGACGGGAATGCGGGCATGGTGGCGAAGACGATCGGTGTGGTATTCGGCGTGGACAGCGTCCAGAACCGCGCCTATGTCGCGAAGGGGCTTGCGCTCGCCGACAGTGGGATGGGATACGAGGAACTTGCGCAGTACGCACTGGACCGCGCGCTGGATCCGGCTGCGAACAGCTCAGAGATCGTGAACCTGCTGTACAAGAACGTCATGCGCACGCCGCCTCCGCAGGCGGCCGTGGATTTTTACACGGGTCTCCTCGACGACGGCGTGGTCACGCCGGGCTGGCTGGCCATGTACGCGGCCGAGACAGTGCAGAACCAGCTTGCGGTACTCGGCATCCGGCCAGCCGAGTATCCGCTGTACTTCGATATCACCTGATCAGAAACCTGCCGGAATCGCATGCAGGTTCAGCATGTCGGTAACGCCGCCGACGTCACGGATGCTGCCGTTGTAGAGGTATGCACGGCCGTCGCGTTCGCCAAGGCACAGGCCCGTGGCGTAGCAGCGCGCGTAGTAGCCGAGTCGTACGCTCGAGCTCGTGTGCGGCATGAACAGGTGCGGGTACACGGACTCTGCCCAGTTGAACAGGCGGTCTACGTCGGTCTTCAGCGCCGCTTCGGCATTCAGCGCAAACGAGGTGCCATTGGCGGCGATGACGCGCACCGGCGTGTTCGCACGCGTGCCGCTCTGGCCGTTGCCGAGCTGGCCGACATCGTTGAGGCCCCAGGTGTGCACGCTGCCATCGGCGAGGACGGCGACGCGGTGCGACCAGCCGGCGCCGATTGCGCGCACGTTTGCGAGGCCCGCGACCTTTTGCGGAATCGAGCTGGCGGTATAGGAATTCGTGCCGGTGTATTCGGTGATGCCGAAGGTCCACACGGTGCCGTCATCGCGCAGTGCGAGCGTGAACCCGCTACCCGCGGCGATCGCGGTGACCCTGTCGAGACCAGTAGCGCGCACCGGCGTCGTCGTCTGGTTGAAATTGCCATCGCCGATCGCGACGCCTTCGCCCCATGACCACACCGTGCCGTCGCTTTTCAGCGCGACGGAGTGCGAGAAACCTGCCGCGATCGCGATCACGTCGCCCAGGCCGGGAACCTGCGCCGGCGTCGAGCGGTTCTCGTTGACGATGCCGCCGGTCTGGCCGGCATTGTTTTCACCCCAGGCCCACACGGTGCCGTCGTTCTTCAAGGCGAGCGAATGGCCGTTGGCGGCGATCGCGCGCACGTTCGTGAGTGCGAGTGCCACGGGAGACGGGCGGTGGACGTTGGTGCCGTCGCCAACCGCGCCGCGGCTGTTGTTGCCCCAGCCGATCATCGTGCCGTCCTGCTTCAATGCGAGCGTGTGGAAGCGGCCGGAGGCGAGTTGCCTGATGTTCGCAAGGCCTGCCACCTGCGTCGGCACGAGGCGGCCGTCGTACGCATCGTGTCCCAGGTAGCCATAGCCCCAGCTCCATACGGATCCATCGCTTTTCACGGCAAGACTGTGACCCTGGCCCGATGCGATCGACACGATGTCGCCGAGCACCGCCTGTCGTGGCGTGCTCTGCGCATGGGGTTCCGCGTCCACCGTGCTGCCGTCGCCGATCGCGCCGTACTTGTTGTAACCGAAGGCCCACACGCGGCCATCGCCATCGAGCAGCTGCGTGTGGCCGCTGCCACCGCTCGCCATCCACGGTGCGGCGCCGGCGTGCAGCGGCACAACCAGCGCGAGGCAGAAGGCGAGGGGGCTTAGGTAGCGGGAGGGACGGCGGGAACGGGGCTTGTGGTCGAACGACGGCGTGCGGCTTGCGGCATGAAGCATGGCAGAGTCTCGGGCTTGCTGGTCAGGAGATCGCGGCAAGCTATCACGGCACCGGGCACCGGCGAACAGGAGATATTCCTGCCCGCATTCGCATGGTCAGGCTGTGGCTAGAACGTACCCGTGATCTGCAGGCGGATGATTGGCTGCACGCTGAGGTTGCGGTTTTCGATGAACAGGATCCGCGAGTTGTCGCGCCGGTCCGTGTATACCGTGCGATGGAAGATCGAACGGCCGTCCGTGAGGTTGAACACCTGGAAGTTCACGATCATGCCGAAAACATCCTTGTGTTCGATGAACGCGAAGGTGTACGCGGGCCCTTCATAATCCTTCGATACCTGTGCGAGGCGATATGCCGGCTGTGCGTGCGAGTATTCGAGGCCAACACCCCAGGCCCAGCTGCTCATCGGGATGTCGCGGCGCAGCGTCACGTTCGCACGCCGGTCGAAATGGCCGCTGAACGAACGCGGCGTGCCGGTCAGTGGATCCTCAACTTCGCTGTCTTCGATCGTCATGTTGGCCGTGAGCCTGACACCGTCCCAGCGTTGTCCCGCAAGCCGGTCGAAATTGATCGTGCTGTTCCACGTGGCGCCGTACAGGCGTGCCGTGTCGATGTTGCCCGACGACTCGCCGCCGCCGGGAATCGGAATGACGTCGATGTAGTCGTCGTGCCAGCGGCCGTAGAGCGTCAGCGTCGTCGAACCCCATGCGCCGAGGTCGCGCTTGATGCCGATGTCGGTGGTCCAGCTCTGCGTGGGCTTCAGTTCCACGTTGCCCGCGTTGCGGTTGCCCTGTTGCAGCGATACCGATGCGAGGAAGTCGCCGAACGACAGCTGCCCGACGCTGCGCGCGATCTTCAGCGACAGGTCGAGTCCTTCATACGGCTTCCATGCGAGCGACAACGAACCCTTCGGCCGGAAAAAATCGCGCGTGAGGCCGCCGGGTCCGCTTTGCGC
>DASWWP010000083.1:0-25811 GCA_036405915.1 Pseudomonadales bacterium | reverse complement strand
ACGCCGATGTCGGTGCTGATGTCGCGTAACACGAATCCCGGCAACTGCACGGTGACGATGGTGCACAGCCGCACGACGAACATGAAGGAGATCTGCGCCTCCGCCGACATCCTGATCGTCGCCATCGGCAAGCCGATGTTCGTGACGGCCGACATGGTCAAGCCGGGCGCGGTCGTCATCGACGTCGGCACGACGCGCGTGCCAGATGCCTCCGATCCAAAAGGCTTCAAGCTGCGCGGCGACGTCGACTTCGACAACGTGAAGGACAAATGCAGCTGGATCACACCGGTACCCGGCGGCGTCGGCCCGATGACGATCGCCTCGCTTATGCAGAACACGCTGCTCGCGCTCGAACTCAGCAAGAAGTGATATTGCCTTGAACGCGAGGCCGTCCTGAGCCGCGAGACCACAGCATGAGCGAAGCACTGACCGCACTCAAACCGCTGCTCGGCCGCGTCGTGGCCGGCGAGCGCCTGTCGTTCACCGATGCGCAGGCGGCATTCGGCATCATCATGGGCGGGCAGGCGACGCCGGCGCAGATCGCGGCGTTTCTGGTCGCGCTGCGCATGCGCGGCGAAACCGTAGATGAAATCAGCGGCGCCGCTGAAGTGATTCGCGGCAAGTGCCTGGCCATTCGTGCGCCGGCCAACGCGATGGACATCGTCGGCACGGGTGGTGACGGTTCGGGCACGCTGAACATCTCGACGACGACGGCGATCGTCGTTGCCGCCTGTGGCGTGCCGGTCGCGAAACACGGCAATCGCGCGGTGTCGTCGAAATCCGGCACGGCCGACGTGCAGACGGCGCTCGGCATCAACGTCAACGCCGACTTCTCGCGCATCGAGCGTGCGCTTGCCGAGGTCAACATCGGCTTCATGCTTGCCCCGCGTCACCATGAATCGTTCCGCCACGTGGGCCCGGTGCGCGCCGAACTCGGCGTGCGCACGATCTTCAACATCCTCGGCCCCCTGTGCAATCCGGCGCGTGTCAGGCGCTACCTGCTCGGGGTCTATGCGGCCGAGTGGGTACGTCCACTGGCCGAGGTGCTCGCGAAACTTGGCTGCGAACGCGCGTGGGTCGTGCACGGGGCCGGGGGGCTCGACGAGTTGAGTACGCTGGGTCCGAATACGGTCGCGGTCGTACACGATGGCGAAGTTCGCGAAACGACGATCACGCCGGAAGACGCGGGTCTGCCGCGCGCAACGCTGGAACAGCTGAAGGGTGGCGACAGCACGTACAACGCCGGCCGTCTCAACGCCCTGCTCGCCGGAGAACGCGATGCCTACCGGGACATCGTGCTCCTTGGCGCGGCTGCTGCCCTGCAAATAGCTGATAAGGTGCAGGATTTACGTGAAGGCGTTACCATGGCCGCGGCTGCTATCGACAGCGGTCAAGCCCGGCAAACACTCGATGGGCTGATCCGGATAACGAACAGTTGAGTCTGTGGCGTAACAGCAGTACCCCACAATACTGGTGAGATGAAGACATGACGAACGAATGCCCGAAGTGCGGCAAGGAAGCGATGTCCGCGATGCACAAGCTGATGATGCGCCCGCACGTTTGCCAGCACTGCGGCACGGAAGTGCGCATGAACCTCGTCTTTACCGGCATTCTCTGCCTCATCTATTTCGGCATCGCGGTGCGTACGCTGATGACGGTCGGGCTCAATGCGCGCGGCATGCTGTATGTGCTGCTCATCACGGCAGCTTTTATTGCCGCCTGCCTGTATATTCCTTTCGAAGAGAAGCCCGCCGCTTCTTCCTGATTCCTGACTGCCGCGATGGCAGTCGCCACCAGCATGTTGAGCCGTCATGCCTGAGATCGAGATCTACACGAAAGACTGGTGCGGTTACTGCAGGGCAGCGAAGTCGCTGCTCGACCGCCTCGGATACACCTACCGCGAAGTCGACGTGACGCACAACTCCGAGTTGTGGCGCACGATGGTCCAGCGTGCCGACGGCCGTTCGACGGTCCCGCAAATCTTCATCGACGGCTCCGGCATCGGCGGCTATACCGACCTCAGCGCGCTCGCCCGAAGCGGTAAACTGCCTCCGCCCTGACCACGCGTTCCGCCTCGCTGCTCCGCCTGGAGCAAGCCCCTCCTGCTAATTGTGAAACTAAATTGGAAGGCTGACCTTCTGGTCAACTTTTGACTTACCGCCACGTTAGAGTACCTGGTGAACGTAAAGGCCCGATTCAGGTCCATGCGTTCCAGCAGGCGTAGAATCACAACGAACAATATCGCACGCGGTAAGGGGCAGGGGCACATGGCAGCAGGCAATACCACGCAGGGTGGGACGACGGACGGCTTTGCTGCCGGGCGCCGTCGCCGCCGGTTCAGGAACTGGGCGCTGGTCGCCGTCGTCGCCGTCGTCGGCGGTGCGTGGTTCTACGTCAGCAACCGTCCGGACGCCGACGACACTACCCAGCCTCTGCTCGCCACCGTCCAACGCGGCAACATCGAGAATACCGTCGCCGCCGCGGGCACGCTGAAGCCCAGCAGCTTCATCGATGTCGGTGCACAGGTGTCGGGCATCCTCCAGAAGCTGCACGTCGAAGTCGGGGACACGGTCGAACAGGGCCAATTGCTGGCGGAGATCGATGCCCGTGTGCAGGAAGCGCGCGTCGAAGGCAGCCGCGCGAACATCCTCGGCCTGGAAGCGCAGCTCGAAGCGCGCAAGGCCCAGCTCGTACTCGCGAAGGCGAACGCCGACCGCCAGACGCGCCTGATGGCCGAACAGGCAACGAGCCAGCTCGAATACGACAACGCAGTCAACAATCTCGCCGCCGCCGAATCGGCGCTCATCCAGCTCGAGAAGCAGATCGAGCAGAGCCGCGCGAGCCTCACGCAGGACGAAACGCAGCTCGGCTTCACGAAGATCTACGCGCCCACGTCCGGTACCGTCGTCACGATCGAGATGAACGAGGGCCGCACGCTCAATGCCGCGCAGATGGCGCCGAACATCCTGCGCATCGCGAACCTCGATACGATGCGCGTCGAGTCCGACATTTCAGAAGCCGATGTCGGCAGCGTGCGCCCCGGCATGCAGGTGTACTTCAAGACGCTCGGTGGCGGCGAACGCCGCTGGTACAGCACCGTGCAGCAGATCTTGCCGACGCCCGAAGTGCTGAACAACGTCGTGCTGTATACCGGCCTGTTCGAAGTCGAGAACACCGACGGCACGCTGCTTTCGGAAATGACGGCGCAGGTGTACTTCGTCACGTCGTCGGCCGAGAACGTGTTGACCGTGCCGCTCGGCGCACTCAGTTTCGAAGGCCAGGAACAGGCTTCGGCGCGTTTCGCCGCGCTGGCGGCCAACGGTGGCGCGGGCGGACCTCCGAACGCCCCGCCATCCGCTGATGCGAACAATGGCGGCGGCAGTTTTCCGGGTGGCACCGGTGTGCGGAGCGGCGGGCCACGCGGTCCCGCCGGCGCCGCGCAGGGTCGCATTGGCAATGGCCGTGGCCAGGGTGCTGCCCCGCGTCCGGCCCTCGTCACGCTCGTGCATCCCGACGGCACGCAGGAAGAACGCCAGGTGATGGTCGGCCTGACGAGCCGTGTCTCCGCTGAAATCATCAGCGGCCTCAAGGAAGGGGACCAGATAGTCGCCGGACTCGTGCAGCCAGGCGCGCCCGAACAACCGCAGCAACAACAGCAGAACCGCGGGCCGAACATCCGTATCGGCGGCGGCGGCTTCAGGGGCTTCTGATGAGCACTGCAACGCTGGCCGGCGCTATGCCGGCATCCGCAGAAAACGCCGGCAACGAATTTCGCGCGCGCCACTCCGCCGAGCAGGCGATTCCGCTGATCGAACTGCGCGACATCAAGCGCACGTTCATCACCGGCGGCGGCGTCGAAGTGCAGGCGCTACGCGGCATCGACCTGAAGATCTACCCTGGCGAATTCGTCGCGATCGTCGGGCAGTCAGGTTCCGGCAAATCCACGCTGATGAACCTGCTTGGCTGCCTCGACCGCCAGACCTCCGGCACTTATCTCTTCGCCGGGCGCGACATCAAGAGCTTCGATGCCGACGACCTCGCCTGGCTGCGCCGCGAAGCCTTCGGCTTCGTGTTCCAGAGCTACAACCTGCTGTCGACGGCCACGGCCGAAGAAAACGTCGAGATCCCGGCGATCTACGCGGGCCTGCGTTCCGCCGACCGGCGCCTGCGCAGCGAAGCGCTGCTCACGTCGCTCGGCCTCGGCCAGCGCATGGATCATCGTCCGAGCCAGCTCTCGGGCGGCCAGCAACAGCGAGTATCGATCGCGCGCGCGCTGATGAACGGCGGCAAGGTGATCCTCGCCGACGAACCGACTGGCGCCCTCGATTCGCAAAGCGGCGTCGAAGTGATGGCCCTGCTCGAGAAGCTCGCGCGCGACGGCCACACCGTAATCCTCATCACGCACGATCGCGAAGTGGCCAACCATGCCGACCGCGTCATCGAGTTCCGCGATGGCCGCGTGCTGCACGATAGCGGACACGCCGACGGCGCAATCGATCCGAAGCACAACGACAAGCTGCGCGACCTCTTCCTGTCACGCAAGGCCGTCACGGCGTTCGCCGGCATCGGTGAAGCGATCCGGATGGCGCTGCGTTCGCTCAGGGCCAACGTGTTCCGCACGGCGTTGACGCTGCTCGGCATCGTCATCGGCGTCGTGTCGGTCGTCGTCATGCTCGCGATCGGGGAGGGCGTCAGCGCCGACATCGTCGAGCGCATCAGCTCGATCGGCACGAACATGCTGACCCTGCAGCCCGCGCGCGGCGAACAGCAGTGGCGCGACCAGCCATCCACGCTCACATGGGAAGATGCCGACGCAGTTGCCGCCGACCTGCCGAACGTGCTCGGCACGATGCCCGAGCTGCAGGGCAATTTCACCGTGCGCTACCAGCGGCAGGACCACAACGTGCAGGTCACGGCAACGTCCGAGCGCGTGCCGGAACTGCGCAACTGGCCACTTGCCGAAGGCGTGTTCTTTACGCGCGAGGACAGCAACAACTACACGCCGGTCGCCGTGCTCGGCGCCACCGCGCGTGCGGAGCTCTTCCCGGACGGCCAGAATCCGCTCGGCGAATTCGTGCTGATCAGCAACGTGCCGTTCCAGATCATTGGCGTACTGACCGCGAAGGGCGGTTCATCCGGTTTCGGCGGCGGCGACCAGGACGACGCCATCCTGATTCCGTTCCGCACCGGCGCGCTGCGCCTGATGGGCACGCAGTATGCGCGCTCGATCGCGGTGGCCGTGGACGACATCACGAAGATGGAGCAGACCGAAAACGACCTGAAGGCCTACATGGTAGCGCGCCATGGCAAGGAAGATTTCCGTATCTTCAACAGCGCCGAGCTGCTCGATACCGTCAACCAGACCACCGGCCAGCTGACGATGCTGCTCGGTGCGATCGCCGCGATTTCGCTGCTCGTCGGCGGCATCGGCGTCATGAACATCATGCTCGTATCCGTCACCGAACGTACGCGCGAAATCGGCATCCGCATGGCCACCGGTGCGCGCCAGAAGGACATCCTGGCGCAGTTCCTGTCGGAAGCGATCGTCGTCGCCTGCCTCGGCGGTGCGCTCGGGCTCGCGCTCGGTGTCTGCATCGGCCTCATCGCGGAACGCTTCGGGGCACCGATCCAGTTTACGTCCGGTCCGATGCTGCTCGCGTTCGGCACGGCAACGGCCACAGGCCTCGTATTCGGTTTCGCACCAGCACGCAAAGCTGCACGCCTCGATCCCGTCGTGGCACTGGCGAATGATTGAGACGAAGCTGCAAATGACCTATTCCATGCCAATGTCCCTGCCAGCTTCCCTTCGCCATTCCGGCGACCTGTCACGCCATGGCGCAGTGCGCGCGGGAAGCGTGAATCCCGCATTCGCAAGAAAGGCGCTCGCTGCCATACCGCTCGCGTTTTTACTAAATGCCTGTGCAACGGACCTCGCGCCGCTGCCGATGACCGACGTCCCGCAGCAGTGGGTTGGCCCCGTCGAAGCCGAGGCGCGCGTGTGGCCGGCTACCGACTGGTGGAACAGCTTCGCCAACGAGGAGCTCACGGCAATCATCGCGCAGGTGCAGGCCAACAACTTCGACCTTGCGAACAACCAGCGCAACCTCGAAGCCGCGCAGCTGACCTTGCGCGAAGCCGGCTTTAACCTGTTGCCGACGCCGGTCGTCAGCATCGGCACTGGCGCCGGCTATGCCGAAACGCGCAGCGCTACGCTCGGCAACGACAGCAGTGGCGCGAACACGCCGTTCACGCTCGGCGCGTCATTCACGTACAACGACATCCTCAGCAAGCCCGCGACATTCCAGCGCGCGGTGGCCGATTACGACGGCCGTGTCGCGCAGGCCGCCGATCTGGCCCTCAATACGCTCGGCACGGCAGCGTCGACGTATTTCCAGCTGTTGCTGACGCGCGACAAGATCGAAGCCGCGCAACAGAACGTCGCGAACGCGGAAGCCATCGGTGCGATTGCGCAGGCGCGCGTGAATGCCGGCGTCGCCGTGCCCATCGAGGCGCTGCAGCAGCAGATCGCGATCGAGCGCGAACGCAACAACCTGCGCAGCCTCGTGCAGAACGACCTCGCGACGCGCTCATCGCTTGCGCTGTTGCAGGGGCGCGGCGTGCAGGGCTTCGACGTGATGGGGCAGACGCTGCAGACGATCGAGGTTCCCGCCGTGCAGCCCGGGCTGCCGTCGGAACTGCTGTTCCGCCGTCCCGACCTCGTTCAGGCCGAAGCAGCACTGCGCAGCGCGAACGCGAACGTCGCGGTCGTGCGCACGGACCTGTTTCCGCAGATTTCGCTGACGGGCGGCGTGAACGCCTCATCGACCTCGCTCAGCGAACTCGTGGCCTCGCCCGACAACGTACTGCAGATCAGTGCCGGCCTCGTG
Organism: Pseudomonadales bacterium; assembly: GCA_036405915.1. Lineage (GTDB taxonomy): Bacteria > Pseudomonadota > Gammaproteobacteria > Pseudomonadales > Pseudohongiellaceae > CAILUG01. The sequence goes on along the minus strand of DASWWP010000083.1, from coordinate 18,924 downwards.
CAGACGCTTCTCGACAACGGCCAGCGCTTCCGCAACATCGAACAGGCGCGACTCGGCATGGAAAGCAACCTCGCGAACTACCGCCGGTCGGTGCTTGGCGCGTTCAACGAAGTCGAGGTGCTGCTCAGCAACATCCAGCTGCTCGAAGCGCAGAGTGCCACCGCACTCGGCAACCTGAATGCTGCCGAGGAATCCTTCCGCATCGCGCAGGTGCGTTACGAGGAAGGCGTCGCCGATTACCAGACGGTGCTGCAAACGCAGAACACGCTGTTCTCCTCCCGCAACGCCTGGCTCGATACGAAGCTGCTGCAGCTCAACGCCGTCGTCGGCCTGTACCAGGCGCTCGGCGGCGGCTGGGAAGCGCCTGCCAACTAAAAAGGGGGCAGGCCACCTTCTTGCCGAATGGTGGGCAGGAGAGGTCTGCCCCCGGGTACGGACGAAATTGCCCCCCGGCTCACGGATTTGCCCCGCCTTCCGCACCGGCAGCCGCCGGAAAATAGGCTATAGTGCGCGCGCGCGGCCGGAACCTCTGTCCGCAGACAACCATGCACCAGGGGACTTCATGCGCCGCCGCGCCCACTCCAGCCACGCGCTCAAACTTCTCGTTACGGCACCGCTCGTCACGGCAATCGGCGTTGCCAGCGCACAGGCACAGGTGGAGGAAATCCTCGTCACCGCGCAGAAGCGCGAACAGAGCCTGCAGGACGTGCCGATCTCCGTCAGCGCAGTCACCGGCGATGCGCTGCAGGCACAGAACCTCGGCGAGATGGAGGCGGTCAGCATGCAACTGCCGAACATCCACATCAGCGAGTCCGCCATCGGCGACAAGCTCTTCATCCGTGGCATAGGTTCCGGCATCAATGCCGGCTTCGAGCAGTCCGTTGGCACTTTCGTCGACGGCGTTTACTACGGCCGCAGCCTGCAGACGCGCAGCCAGTTCCTCGACATCGAACGCGTCGAAGTGCTGCGCGGTCCCCAGAGCACGTACTTCGGCAACAACGCGATCGCCGGCGCGCTGAACATCACGACACGGCGCCCCACCGGGGAATTCAACGGGTACGTCAATAGCTTCTACGAATTCGAACACAACGAACGCCACGTCGAAGGCGCCATAGGCGGCGCGCTGACCGACACGCTCTCGGCCCGTGTCGCCGGGCTGTCGAGCGGCCTCGATGGCTGGATGCAGAACCTGAACACAGCCCGGAGCGAAGGCGAAGAACGCAACCGCGCGCTGCGTGCGTCATTCCTGTTAGAGCCGGGCGATACATTCGACGCCTTGCTGAAAGTGGAAGGCGGCCGCTTCGACGTGCGCGGCCGCAACCTCCAAACGCTCGACTGTCCGCCCGCCACCGGTCCGGCCGGTACCTGCGCCGTCGTCGCGGCCCCGGTGCTCGCCATGTTCGGCGCGTCGTTCGCGACGCCGTTGTTCCCCGATTTCGACGATAGCTTCGACACGAACACGCAATACAACGGTCCGGTGCCACCGCAGTACACCGCCGTCGTGAATTCGCTCGGCGCGGCCGAAGCGCGGCTGCCGGTACCGGCGCCGGTAGCCGCGCTGTCGGCGCGCGATGTCGGCGACCTGCGGAACACGAACACCACGCTCACGCTGAACTGGCGCCTCGCCGCGCACACGTTGACCGCGGTATCCGGCTTCAGCCGTTACGAGTTCGATTTCCGCCAGCCGACGGACTTCGTGCCGCTGCCGGTCGCCGGCGCCGAACAGGTCGAGGAGTTCGATCAGTTCAACCAGGAAGTCCGCCTCGTGTCCGACACGCGCGACACATTCGACTATGTACTCGGCGCCTACTGGCAAACGAACGAACTCGACGTGCGTGAAAACATCCACCTGTACCTCGCGCCGCCGTACTCGCAGCCGGCCGCCACGTTCTTCACGGACGCGTGCCGCGCGCCCGCGCGCCAGAACGATCCGACCTGCAGGCTTCCGGCGACGATCGCCGGTGTCGACTCCCTGCATGCGCAGGAAGAGGACTCGTGGGCCGGCTTCGGTTCGCTGACGTGGCACCTGGACGATGCCCTGCGCTTGACCTTCGGTGCCCGCTACACGCACGTAGACAAAAGCCTCGATCGCCGCCAGACGATGCAGGACCGCGCGCCCGGTATAACGGTGCCGTGCATTGCCGCGGTCGCCGACGCGCTCGGCTGCACGGCAGGCGCACCGCTGCTCATCACGTCGGCCAGTCCGCCGCGCGGCCGCGCGTTCGGCTGGCAGCAGGGCACGCTTGCACTCGACCGCACGGACAGTGCATTCACGCCGTCGCTGAACCTGCAGTGGGACATGACCGACGATGTGATGCTGTACGCCAGCTATACCGAAGGCTTCAAGGCCGGCGGCTTCGACCAGCGCAACCTCGCGCTCAGCGCGGTCACGGGACAGTTCGAGCCGGAGTCCGTCGATGCGTTCGAAGCCGGCATGAAGTCACGCCTGCTCGACGAGGCATTGACGCTGAACGTCGCGGTGTTCCGCAGCGATTACGACGACCTGCAGGTCAGCACCTTCGACGGCGTCGTCAACTTCCTCGTCAACAACGCCGGCAGCGCCCGCACGCAGGGCATCGAAACGGACCTGCGCTGGGCGGCGGGCACTTCACTGGTATTCAGCGCCGCGGTCGCGCTGCTCGACGCACGGTGGAATGATTATCGCGACGCACAATGTACCGCGCTCGACCTCGCACTGGCGCCGAACGCCAACTGTTCCGTGAGCCCCGTAACCGGCCTGCTCGTGCAGGACCTCAGCGGCGCAGACCTGCTGATGGCTCCCGACTGGAGCGGCAACGTGGGTGCCGAACATTCCTGGACGCTCGGCGCCGGCCTCGAACTTCACACGCAACTGCTCGTGTACTTCGAAGACGACAAGTTCCTCGCCGCGGACAACGACCCGGCAACGCTGCAGGAGCGTTTCGCCAAAGTGAACCTGCGCGTCGCGCTGGTCGGCGAAGAGGGCTGGGAAGTGGCTTTCGTCGGCCGTAACCTGACGAACGAACTGACCTCGCCGCACATCGAAGACCTGCCGTTGCGCTCGACGAACAGCTTCTTCGCGCTGACGGATCGGCCGCGCACGTATGCAGTGCAGGGACAATACCGCTTTTGATGACGCAGCGGCTGCGAGACAATCGCTTCTCCTGAAGTCGCTCCGGGACGCCCCGTCACGCATGGTCCGCAAGATAGCAGTCCGCATCGCGCTCATTCTGGCAGCGCTCTACCTCGCCGCCTGCTCGACGATGTACTTCGCGCAGCGCAGCATCCTGTTCCCGGCCGACACCAGCGACGTCGCGCTCGACGTCGGCCGCGTGCCGAACGCCAGCGTCGTCGAATTGCAAACCGTCGATGCCGAAACGCTGAAAGCCTGGTGGGTCCCGCCAGCGAACGACGCGGCGCCCGTCTACCTCTACTTTCACGGCAACGCCGAAACGCTCGCCAGCCGCGACGGCCGCTTCATGCTGCTGACACGAGAAGGCGCCGGGCTACTCGGCGTCAGCTGGCGCGGTTACGGCGGCTCGACCGGCTCACCATCCGAGCAGGGCTTCCGCCACGACGGCATCGCCGCGTACGACTGGCTCATTGCCAATGACATCGATCCGCAGCGCGTGATCGTGTTCGGGGAATCGATCGGCACGAACATCGCGCTGTGGCTCAGCGCACGCCAGCAAACCGGCGGCCTCGTGCTCGATTCGCCGTACACGGCTGTCTACGAACTCGGCAAGGAGCGCTACCCCTGGCTGCCGGTCGAACTGCTCGCGCGCGATCCGATGAACAGCATGCTGTGGGTCGGCGAGGTCGACGTGCCCACGTACGTGTTTCACTGCACGGGCGACAGGGTCGTGCCGTATGAAATGGCCGAGCAGGTATTCGCAGCGCTCGCATCGGACGACAAGGAGTTCGAGCGCATCGAGCGGCAGTGCCACGTGCCGAGCGTGGAGCCGCTGATGACGCAATTGCGCGAACTTGAACGGAAGGTCACCGCGATCAACTGATGCACGCTCCCTGCCTTGTGAGCCCGCGCGCAAATCACTCTTTCCAAGCACCCACTCGTCGACTATTTCGTATTCAGTGCATGCGCATAGTGTCCCTGCGCTAGTTCCAAAAAGGATTTTTTAGCCGCACGTTGCCGCTCACGGCGCCTCCATACTGGCTTCGCAAGGAAATCCGCACATTCGTTTTCAACAGGGATCGGATCCTTGCCGTTACGCCGGGGCAGGTCGGGGCAGTCGGGACAGGACAGGCGTATCAAGGGTTCACGGCGTCATTGCCGATACCATCGGCACCGTTGCCCCCAGATCGGTCGTATAGCGCCGCTCCGGTTGCAGCAGCTTGAAGCCGAGCATGCGGTACATCGCGACGAGCTTCGGCTCGTCGAGCGCGAGGATGTAGAGCTGTCGAGTGCTGCGTGGCGCGGCGTTCAGCCAGGTGAAGGCGGCGCCCAGCAGCGCGATCGTGGCGCGGCTGCCGCGATGTTCGGCGGCGATCGCGAGGCGGCTGATTGCGGCGACATGATTCAGCGCTGCCGTGTCGTCCGGCAGGTTGCAGGCTTCGCGCACGAAGGGCGGAATGCCGGTGTCGAGGCCGTGATGCAGTCGCAGCGTGCCGACTATCGCATCATCGTTGCGCACGTACATCAGGAGGCCCGTTGCGTCATCGGCATTGCGATCCAGCTTGCGTCCATGGTCCGCGAGCGGCGGCTGGCGCCCCTGTTCCTCGACGTATACCTGGTAGCGAATCGCGTAGCAGGCCTCGCGCTCTTCCTCGGTTTGCGCGAAACCGGTATCGAGGCCCACCAGGTCGAGCAGTTTCCCAATCATGTACGGATCCTCGCGGCGGCCCAATTGAGCCATTGTTCAGGCTGCGCGCGCAGCAGCGTTTCGATGTGCGCGGCGATCGCGTCGATCGTCGCGGTGGCATCCACGCGTGCCGGGTCGAGCAAGGCATGCGGCGTGACGACGAGCTGTTCGTCGTGCCAGTGGTGCGTGATCGGCAGCAAAGGCAACCCGAGCGCATGCAGGCGTTCCAGCAGCGGCGTCCTGAAGCCGAGCCCCGGGCTGATGCCCGGCAACGCGCGCGTGCCGGCGGGGCCGGGTGCGTGCGGACCGTCGACGAGGATCAACAGCCGCTCGATGCTGCCGTCGCGCAGGCCGCCGAGCAGCAGGCGCATGTCGCGCGGCTGCGTGCCGATGAAGTGCGCGTCGGGTTCGTTCCAGCGCTCCACCGCCCGTTTGAGCCAGCCGAGGTTGTTCGTCGCGACGAGCATGTGCAGAGGACGCCTGCGCATCGTGGACAATGCCGAGCCCACGAGCGAGGACAGCAGCGGAAAGCCTGCCATGTGATACGCGACGATGACGAGTTGCGGGCGCGTCTCGAGCGCCTGCAGCGCGGCGTGCACGCGTGCGAACGACACCGGCAGGCATTCGCGCGCCATCGCGAAATCCCAGCTGCTCGTTCCCATCGCGGCCGGCAGGTAGAACTGCCATAGCGCGAGCGCGTCTAGGCTGGCGCGCATCTGCGTGTCGTCCCGTGCGAGATGCGCGGCCATCGAGCGCGCGCTTTCGAGCAGGAAGCGCGGCGGCTGTGGCGCACGCGCCTGGGCTTCCCGTTGCCGGGCATGCGCGAGGGCGAACAGCGTGGATAGCGATTCGCGCTCGCACTGCAGCAGGCTGGCTTGCATCGTGTCAGGCATCGGCGGCACGCCTGTCGATCAGGCTGGACATTCTGGCCACTGCGTCCGGTAGCGTAGTTACGTCGTCGAAGCTGCGGCGTACCTTGTCCGCAGCAGCCCTGAACGTCGCATGCTGCTGCGCGATACGCGAGAACGCAGCGTGCAGGTTATCGGCGCTTGCCTGTTCGTGTTCGACGACGAGTGCCGCGCCGAGGCTTGCCGCGCGCCGCGCGACGACATGCTGGTCCACGCCCTGTGGAATGACGACCAGCGGCACCGCCTGTGCAAGCGCTTCCGACACGCTGTTCATGCCCCCGTGCGTGACGAACAGCTTCGCTTCGCGCAGCACGCCGATCTGGTCGACGAAAGCGCGAACGTCCACGCCTGCCGGCCATTCGCCGGAATTCCCTGCCGTGGCATCGCCGAGCGATACGAGCACGCGCCAGCCGCCGTCGGTCAGCACGCCGGCAATGCGCCGCAGCAGGTCGTGGTCGCGGTTGAAGATCGTGCCGAGCGACACGTACGCAAGCGGGCGGGCGTCGTGTTCCACCGGCGCGGCGCTTCCTTCGCGGGCACGCCGGGCGAGCAATGGACCGACAAATACGTGGCTTGCGTCGAGAAAGGTGCCGCCTGGCTGAAGCAACGCGGACGTGTAGACGAGCTTGAGTGCGGCGTCGGGAGCCATCAGGTCGAGGTGGTCACGAATGCCGGCGCCGTAGTCGGCGTTCAAGGTCGCCAGGGCGGCGGTGCATTCGCCCCACCCGCGCGGCGGACGCTGCGGCGATGCGCCGAACAGTTGCAGCATCGCCCGCGTGAACGCAAACGTGGTGATCGACACTACGCACGGAACCTCGCGGGCGCGTGCAAACAACTGGCCCCACAGGGCGGATGCATCGCAGACCACCAGGTCCGCGTGCGCGACGTCGTGCAACAGCCCGGGCAGCATTGCCGCCGTCACCGCGACACCGCGCACGAGATGGTCATCGAGGTCCAGCGGCCGCATCAGGCTTTCGCACGCGGCCGGGTAGGGCACGAATTTCGCGCCGCTGCCTTCGACGAGCGCGCGATACGCTTCGACGGAGTAGTACTCGACCTCGCAGCCGCGCTGAATTAGCTCCGCGACGACCGGCAGGCTCGGCACCGTGTGGCCGCGCGCCGGATAGCCGAAGCAGACGACTCTGGACGCGGGCATGGTCCGAGGCCTCCTTGAGTACGTGCTAGTCGGCCAGGCCGACGGCCCGCACGCTGTTGGCAGCGAGTTCGCGGATGCTTGGGTTCGTGATGAACAGCTCTATGTCGAGCTCCTGCCCGAGCAGCTGGTCGATGCCGAACTTCAAATCGACGATCTGGATCGAGTCTATTGCGAGATCGGAAAGCTGTGTCGTCGGCTCGATCTGCGCACCTGCGTCCTTGCGCAGCGCGCGCACCGACGCCAGCAGGTAGGCTTCGACGAGTTGCGCGCGTTCGCTGGACGGCGCGGCGAGCAACTGCTCGCGCGTGAGCTGTGAAGCCTGCGAAAGCGGCGTGGATTCTTGTGCGTTCATTGCGCTGGCGTGCCTCGTTGGCTGGAATTGAAATGCGGTGGTAACGGCGAGCCGAACTGTGCGAGCGCGGCGAGCGAGCCGTCGCAAAGGCGCTGTGCGGTGAGCCGGCGCTGCAGCTTGCCGCTCGTCGTGCGGCACAGGCGCCGCGGTGCGACGAAGGCGATGGTCTGCACGGCGAGTCCGCAGCTGGTGAAAAGACTCGCGCGCATCGCGGCGGCGACGGCTTCGGCTTCGGCGACCGCCTGCGCCGGAAGCTCCGCGACGAGCAGCAGGTGCGTGCCGTCGGCGCCATCGCTCGACACCGCAACGCAGTTTTCCGCGCTGATGAGCGCGTGCCCGTTGCCGGCGCTCAGTTCGAGGTCGTGGCAGGCATAGTTCTGGCCATTGACGATGACGAGGTCCTTCAGGCGATCGACGAACACGAACTCGCCGTCTCCGGCGATGAAGCCGAGGTCGCCGGTGCGCAGGTAGCGGGTGTCGCTGCCATCGGCGAGCTGGGCGCCGAAAGGATCGGCGACGGGGCGGGTCCAGTAGCCATGTGCCACCTGCGGGCCAGCGATCCATGCTTCGCCGACGTGACCCTGTGGCAACTCGATGCGACTTTCGGGATCGACGATGCGCACCTGCGTCACGCCGACGGGTTTGCCGCAGCCGGTCAGCTGCACGGCATCGTCATCGTTCGTCGGCTCGGCGCGACCGGCCTGCAGTGCGTCGCGTGCGAGGCTGTGTACCGTCGGAGCCGTCCCCGGGGTTTTGCACGTGACGATCAGCGTCGCTTCGGCCATGCCATAGCATGGCGTGAAAGCCTCGCGCCTGAAGCCGTCTTGCGCGAAGCAGTCGGCGAAGGCCTCGAGTGTGCGCATGCGCACGGGCTCGGCTCCGGCGAAGGCATGGCGCCAGCTCTCGAAGTCGAATTGCGGGCGATCGCCGCGCTGCGCCGCCTTCATGCATTGTTCGTAGGCAAAATTCGGCGCACCGCTGATGCCGCCGCGATAATCGGTGATCGCCTGCAACCAGCGCAGCGGCCGTTGCAGGAACGCAAGCGGCGACATCAGCACGGCGTCCGCGCCACTGCGGATCGGCGCCATGATGCCGGTGACGAGTCCCATGTCATGGAAGTGCGGCAGCCATGACACGATCCTGACGCCGTCGCGCGGTGAAAAGGCGAGTTTCAGCAGGTCGAGGTTGTGGACGAGGTTGGCGTGCGTCAGCACGACGCCTTTTGGCTCCGACGTCGAGCCCGACGTGTATTGCAGCAGCGCGAGCGCCTGCTGGTCGCCGTCCTGTAGATCGAATGCGGCCTCGGGCAAGGCCTCCGTCGCGATCCACGCACAGGCTCGGAGCACGGAATCTTCGCCGACTTTCTCCAGCAGTTTCCGTTGCAGGTCCGTCGTAGTAAGGACTGCCGCCGGCTTGCAGTCCGCGGCAATGCGTTCGAGCCTTTCGTATTGCGCCGGAAACTGCGGCACCGGTACCGGCACGGCGATGGCCCCGGCAAGCAGCGTACCGAAGAAGGCCGGCGGAAATTCCGCGCCAGCCGCATACACCAGCAATACCGGGCGTTGCTGCGTACTTTTCGCGGCAAGCGCCGCGGCGACATTACAGCTCGCCTGCCACAGCGCGGCGCTGCTGACTTCGACAGGTGGCCTCGCATCGAAGCCCAGGTGCGTGAACATCAGGCGTTCGGGAGTACGCTCGGCGCGCTCACGCAGGCGCGACAGCATGCTTTGCGTGTCTGGATACGCCGTCATGCCGGCACCTCCTCGTCGTATTCGAAGCGTTGCAGGTACGGCGCGAATGCCGCGCGATGTGCCGCGAACACGTCGCGCACTTCTGGCAACAGCCCGATCTCGCGCGGCGCAGGGGCCTGTGCCGGCGGCGGCAGCGTTGCACCGACGAAGCGCGCGATCCGCGCGAAACCAGCCGGCTGGTCGGCGCACAGGTCTTCGTAGCGCAGCACGAGCAGCTTCGACGCATCGCGCCACTCGTCCTGCATTCGCATGAAGCTGGTATGTGCACGCAGGATGCAGCGGGCAAGCCATTCCACGCCTGCGCGCGAATGCAGGTGGAGGCCAAACTGCATGCGGCGTGCCGAGTCGTCGAACAGCGCGCGGTAGCCGGCATCGACTACGCCGAGATAAGGATTACGCCGCAGCGCCAGCGCACGCCATGCCAGCACCTGCGACTGCAGCGTACGCAGCGGATGCCGCTGGATCGCAATGAAGCGCGCCGTCGGCCACGCGCTGCGCAGGAGCGGCACGGCATCCGGATGATCCGGCGGCGACTTCAGCAGCAGTGGCCGCGCACGGCCGTCGAGCAGCGCCTTCTTTGCGCATAGCGTGCGCAGCCGCGGCAGCGTGGCAGCATTCGTATCGGGCCGGTCGTAGCGCAGCGTGCCGTCGCCGATGACGAGTCCGTATTCTTCCGGCGTGTCGACGTCGGCAGGAATCGTGTCTATGCCGCGGGTCTGCGCGGCTGCATGCAGCGTCCTGGCGAAAGCCTCGCGCTGCGGGCCCTCGCTGCCGCTGCGCCTTGCGTGCACGAGTGTGTCGAAGTTCTGCACGTCCCAGGCGCTCAGGAAACGAAAGGCGCCGCTGCGCGCGAGCTGCAGGTGCAGCCACGTGGTGCCCGAGCGCTGGCAGCCAAGCAGGAACACCAGCGGACCGGGATCCGCCTCGAAGTCCAGCCATTCCGCGCGATACGCGTCGTCGGGCACGGTGGACGCCGCATGGACCGCGTTCATGCGCGTGCCTGCAGCGTGAAGAGAACGGGGTCGCGCGGCTGCGTCGCGAAAGCAGCCGTCAGCAAGGGCTCGTTATGTGAGGCGAGGCCAAACTCGAAGCGGCGCAGCGCGCTGCCGACGAGTGCCGCCATCTCCATCATCGCAAGTCCGCGACCGATGCAGGCGCGCATGCCGGTGCCGAAGGGAATGAATGCGCGCGCGACGATCGGAGCGGCAGCTCCCGCCAGGAAACGTTCGGGCATGAATCGCCGCGGGTCGGGCCACAGCTGCGGCACATGGTGCAGCACGAGCGGGCTGCACAGCACGCGCGTGCCGGGCATCAGCGTCTCGCCGCACAGCTGCACGGGCCGCCGCGCGACTCGTCCCATGAACCACACGGGCGGATACATGCGCTGGCTCTCGTTGAACACGGCGCCAAGATAAGGTGGTACATCGAAGCGTGGGGCCGCCATGCCGTCTTCCCTTGCAAGCAGAGCCTCGTGCGCGCGGCGCTGTACGTCGGGATGGCGGGCAAGCATGTACAGCGCCCAGAACAGGCTCTCTCCGGTGGTCGAATACCCGGCCATCAGCAGCGTCGCGACCAGGTCACGCAGGAAACGCCTGCGTCGCGCGTCGTCCATCGCGCGCACCATGTCGCTTGCGATCGCAGCACCGACCATGTCGTCGCCCGACTCGCGCCGCACCAGGCAGCGTTCGACGATCACGGCGAGCAGCTCGTCCATCCGCTCGACGGCACGGCCGAGGCCACTGCGTGAGAACCCATCGCCGGCACCCGCCTGCCGGAAACGCTTCGCGAGGTAATACAGGCGCACGCTCTCGGTGCTGTCGATCGTCGTGACGGCGCCGAAGAGTTCGTCGGTGAGCGCCGTGTCGTCGAGCCCGACGAGGCCGCGGCATACGACGTCGAAAGCAAGGCGCTTGCAGTCCGGCAGCAGCTCGAGGCTGGCTTTGTCGTGCGCGTCCCAGCGGTCGAGCAGCTGCACGACCGTACTCCCGATCAGCGGTTCGAGTTCACGCAGCCGGCGGCGCGCGAACAGCGGCGCGAGCATGCCATGCTGCATACCCCACTGTGCATGCTCGCTCGTGATCGGGCCGTCGCCCATCGTCGTGCGCGGGATGTCGTACAGATCGCCCTTCTCATAGTCGTCGGCGTCGCCGTTCAGCACGCCGTGGCTTGCGTCGGGATCGCACAGCACGACAAATCGTTCGTCGTGCAACCGGAAGTGCACGATCGGTGCGCCGGCCTGTGCAATGCCAAGCAGGAAGCGCTGCGGCGCCTCGCAGAAGGGCATCAGGCTGTCCGGCAGCGCGGCATTCATCCCATTGCCTTCGCGCGGAAGTCGTCCATGAACTGCGCGAGGCTCGCAACGTCTTCCTCGACGACGGCGTTGTACAGCGACGCACGCAACCCGCCGAGCGTGCGGTGGCCGTCGAGTCCGTAGAAACCGGCTTCCTCCGCTTCGGCGAGGAAGCGCGCTTCGAGTTCGGGCGTCGGCAGGCGTAGCGCCACGTTCATCTGCGAGCGGAATGGCCTCTCGACATGCAGGCGGAAAAACTCGGGATGCGCGTCGATGAGCGCGTACAGCATCTCTGCCTTGCGCGCGTTGATCGCGGCCATCTGCTCGAGCCCGCCAACGCGTTCGCGCAGCCAGCGCGTGACGAGCATCGTCACGTAGATCGCGAACACGGGAGGCGTGTTGTAGATCGAGCTCATCGCAACGTGGTTGCGGTAGTCGAGCATGCTGTGTACGTCATCCGGTGCATTGCGCAGCAGCTCGTCCTTCAGGATCACGACTGTGAGTCCCGATGGACCGAGATTTTTCTGTGCATGCGCATATACGAGGCTGAAGTCCTCGATCGCGAAGGGGCGCGACAGGAAGTCAGAGGACATGTCGCAAACGCGCGGCACGCCGGACAGCCCGGGCAGGTAATGAAATTGCGAACCTTCGACGGTTTCGTTCGACACATAGTGGAAGTACGCGGCGTCCGGATCGTGCGCCAGCTCGCCGTGTGCAGGCAGCCTGCGGAATCCGTCGGGTGCGCCGTCGTACAAAATGCGCACGTGGCCTTCGCGTTGTGCATCCGGAATCGACTTGCTGCTCCAGTAACCGGTGCGCAGGTACTCTGCCGCCGCATTGCGGCCGCGCAGCAGAAGGATCGGAATCATCGAGAACTGCAGCGAGCTGCCGCCCTGCAACTGCAGCACGTGGTAACCGTCGGGAATGCCGAGCAGCGCGCGCAGGTTGTCTTCGGATTCCTGCAGCATCGCGCGAAACCAGTCCGAGCGATGGCTGATGCCGAGAATCGACTGGTTGGTTCCGGGAGCACGTGCGATCGCGTCGCGCGTTTGTATCAGGACTTCATCCGGCAGGGCGCCGGGGCCTCCGGAGAAATTGCGGCTGGCGAGACGGTTCACGAAAATCCTTTACTACCGCTGCGGGATAAAATGCGCGCGCAGTATAAGAAAGGATCGGGGGCAAGCCTAGCGCTGATTTGCCACTGTCAGTCGGACAGAACCTGTGCCAGCGCGGCGAGGAACGCCGGGCCGTACTTTTCCTTCTTGCGCTCGCCGACGCCGCTGACGAGCGCGAATTCGTCGAGCGTGCGTGGCTGGATGCGGCACATGTCCTCGAGCGTGGTGTTGTGGAAGATCACGTACGGCGGCACTTTCTGTTCCTCGGCGAGTTTCTGCCTGCAAAGCCGCAGCGCCTCATAGACATCTGTATCGATATCGCCGACAGGTTGTGCGGCGGCCGTCCTCGTGGTTTTTGACTTCTTCGGTGCTTTCAGCTTTTCGTCACGCCGCAGCGCGATGCTTTCCTCGCCGCGTAGCAGCGCGCGGCAGCGCTCCTCGAGCTTCAGGCCGCCGTAACCCTCGAGATCGACACTCAGGAAGCCGCGCGCGACTAGCTGGCGAAACACGGAACGCCAGGCGTTGTTCTCGTAGTCCGTCCCCTTGCCGTACACGCCGAGGTTGTGGTGGTCGAACTGGAATATGCGATCGTTCTCGGCGCCGCGCAGCACGTCGATCAGGTGGTTCACGCCGAAGCGCTGGCCCGTGCGGAATACGGCACTCAGTGCGAGCCGTGCCGCTTCGGTGCCGTCCCAGGTATCGACCGGCTGCAGGCAGGTGTCGCAGTTGCCGCAGGGTTCGTTGCGTTCGTCGCCGAAGTAGCGCAGCAGCGCCTGGCGGCGGCAGCTCGTGATTTCGCACAGGCCCAGCATCGCATTCAGGCGCTGCTGCTCGGCGCGCTTGTGTTCGTCGCTTCCCTGTGACTGCGCGAGCATCTCGCGCAATTTGATGACGTCCTGCAGTCCATACAGCAGCAGCGCATTCGACGGCTGGCCGTCGCGGCCGGCGCGCCCGGTTTCCTGGTAATACGATTCGACGGTCTTCGGCATGTCGAGGTGTGCAACGAAGCGCACGTCGGGTTTGTCGATGCCCATGCCGAACGCGATCGTCGCGACCATGACGACGGCATCCTCGCGCAGGAAGCGCGCCTGGTGCTCCGCGCGTACGTTGGCCGCAAGGCCCGCATGGTAGGGAAGGGCATTGAAGCCTTCATGCCGCAGCCACGCGGCGGTCTCCTCGGTTTTCTGGCGCGACATGCAGTAGACGATGCCCGCATCGTTCGCATGTTCGTTGCGCAGGAAGCGCAGCAGCTGCGTGCGCGGATTGTCCTTCAGCGCGATGCGGTAGCAGATGTTCGGCCGGTCGAAGCCGGCGATGAACTGGCGCGCGCCGTGCAGGTCGAGGCGCTCGATGATCTCCTTGCGCGTGCGCACGTCGGCCGTCGCCGTCAGCGCGATGCGCGGCACCGCGGGGAACAGGCGATGCAATGCGTCGAGTTCGAGGTAGTCGGCACGGAAATCATGGCCCCACTGCGACACGCAATGCGCCTCGTCGATAGCGAACAGCGCGATCTGCATGCGCTGCAGCAGGTTCAGCATGCGCTCCTGTTTGAGCCGCTCGGGCGCGATGTACAGCAGGTCGACCTCGCCGCGCTGCAGTGCGTTTTCGATGCGCAGGACTTCGTCGAACTCGAGCGTCGAATTGAGGAAAGCGGAACGAACGCCGAGCTGTTGCAGCGCCATGACCTGGTCCTGCATCAACGCGATCAACGGCGAAATGACGACGCCGCAGCCCGGGCGCACGAGCGCAGGTATCTGGTAACACAGCGATTTTCCGCCGCCGGTCGGCATCAGGACGAGCGCGTCGCCGCCGCCGATCACCGTATCGACGATGTCGGCCTGCGGAGGGCGAAAGCTGGAATAACCGAAAACGGAATGCAGGATGTCGAGCGCGGATTGCATGCCGGCACTATAGCGGGGAATCCGGACGCGGCAAGAGGCAGGAAAGTATTGATGGGCTTTGGCCTTGCGTTCGTCTACAGTCACCGCATCCTGTCGAGTTCCATGCGGCACGCAGCGAACCGCGCTACCTCACATTCGGGACACTCCATGTACGAGTTCACCATTCCCGGGATCAGCGGCGGACCCGACCAGAACGCCATTCGCGAAGCGGTACTCGCCGTCGACGGCAACGCGCGCGTGGATTTCATATGGCCGCTGCAGAAGGTCCACGTGAAGTCCACGGCCGACCTGGCCGAGATTCGCGCAATGCTCGTGACGATCGGATACCGCGTCGAGAAGATCGCCCTGCGCGATTAGCAGTCCGTGCGACTGGCCTGCGGCGAGGACCTGCAGCGAGCGCTCGCCGATTCACACCGCCGCCATGCGGCCTGCAACGACTTCCCACTGGATGTTCCTGAAGAAGGCGTCGATGTATTGCGCCGCCGCGGCACCGTAGTCCATGTGATACGAGTGCTCGTACATGTCGAGAACCAGCAATGGCACTGTTGCAGCGGGCGCATGCGCATGGTCTGCCATCCAGTAGTTCTCGAGTTGCCCCAGGTGCGTGTTGTAACCGAACACTACCCAGCCCGAGCCGCCGCCGAGGCCGGACGCTATCCGCCGGAACTCGGTTTCCCACGCATCGAAGCTGCCGAATGACGCAGCGATTCGCTGGCGCTCCGACGCGCCGGCCTGGCCATTGCCGCCGAGGTTGTCGAAATAGAACTCATGCAGCACCACCGAACCGGTTCGCATGAGGTGCTCCCGTTTCAGATCGTTGTAAATGTAGGCGGGAGCATCGGATGGGAGGTCGAGCAGTTGCTGCTTCACTGCAGCGAGCGCGCGGACCGAGCCTCCGTAATTGTTTTCCCAGTGCGAGCGGATGAGTCGTTCGGAAAGGCCATCGAGTCTTGCCGGGTCGAACGACAGCGGCTTCGGCTCGCCCTGGCTCGTAAAGGCAGCCGCCGCTGGGGTTGTTGCATCCGCGGCTTGCTGGGCCGCCAGATTGCTGGCGGCAGTCACCGCGACGGTGGCGACGGCCGCAGTTTGCAGGAAGGTCCGGCGATCATGATCTGGCATGGTCATGGCTATGCTCCTCGAAGTAGAACTGCGGGACGAGGCCTAAAATAGCAAAAGCACCGCCCGGTTCCACCTGTCCGCCGGCAAACAGGGTTGCGACGCCCTGAGCAATTCAGTGCATCACTTCCCGTTGAAGCCCGGCAGCTGCGGCAACACTTTCGGCGCGCACAATCCGATGAAGTGATACGCGAACTGCCGCAGCAAGTGGCCCTCGCGTATCGCGATGCGCGTGACGTTCTCCTGGAACAGGTGCGAGCAGTCGAGCAGGCGCAGGTTCCTGTCGCGTTCGTCGTCGAAAGCGAGTGATGCAACGATGCCGATGCCGAGCCCGAGCTCGACGTAACTCTTGATGACGTCGGCATCGAGGGCAGACAGCACGATTTCCGGCTGCAGGTCGGCCGCCGTGAACGCTTCCTCGATGCGCGCGCGGCCGGTGAACCCTTCGTGGTAGGTCACGATCGGGTGGGCAGCGATTTCCTGCAGCGACAGCTTCTTCTTGCCGCCCCTGCGGTCGAGCGGATGCCCGGCCGGCACGATCACGCCGTGGTACCAGCTGTGGTACGGATACGACACGAGGCCCTCGACGTCGTTGAGGGCTTCGGTGGCGATGCCGATGTCGGCGCGGCCGTCGAGCAGCATCTGCGCGATCTCGCGCGGGCTGCCCTGGTGCAGGTGCAACTTCACTTTCGGGAACTGCTTGCGGAACTCGACGACGATGTCGGGCAGCACGTAGCGCGCCTGCGTGTGGGTCGTCGCAACGGTCAGGTGGCCCTGGTCCTGCTGGCTGTACTGGTCGGCGAGGTTCTTGATGTTGTGCGCGTCGAGCAAAAGGCGCTCGACGATCTTCACCATCTCGCGTCCGGGTTCCGTCATGCCGAGCAGGCGCTTGCCCTTGCGCACGAAGAGTTCCACGCCGAGTTCGTCCTCGAGGTCCTTGATGTGTTTCGACACGCCGGACTGCGAGGTATACAGGTGGTTCGCCACTTCGGTAAGGTTGAAGTTGCAGCGCACCGTTTCGCGGATGATGCGCAGTTGCTGGAAGTTCATGTCAGCGCGCTCCTGCGCGTTCGAACAGTTTGAGTTTCGAGGGTAGCAGACGCACGGGCTGCCCGGCACTCAGCGCGAGCTTTTGTACGTCCAGCTGCGACAGCTCCACCTCGAAATGCTGGCCGGCGGCACTGCCGGTGCCGTCGAGTTCCACGCGCGCACTTGCGCCGAAGGACAGCACGCGCACGACGCGCGCGCCGAGGCCGGCGTGCGCGTGCGGATCGGTGATGATCTCGAGTTCATGCGGTCGTGCGAAGGCGTAGACTTCCGCGCCCTCGGCAAAGTCCCGGGCCGCGCCGGGCACGGTTTCGTCGCCGACCTTCAGGTTGCCGTCGTCCACGCGTCCGTGGAACAGGTTCACCGAGCCGAGGAAGCCGTAGACGAAGGGCGTCGCCGGCTGGTTGTACACCTGTTCCGGCGTGCCGACCTGTTCGATGTGGCCGCGGTCCATCAGCACGACGCGGTCGGCGACTTCGAGCGCTTCCTCCTGGTCGTGGGTGACGAAGATCGACGTGATGTGCAACTCGTCGTGCAGCTTGCGCAGCCAGCGGCGCAGTTCCTTGCGCACTTTCGCATCGAGCGCACCAAAGGGTTCGTCGAGCAGCAACACGCGCGGCTCCACCGCAAGTGCGCGTGCGAGCGCGATGCGCTGGCGCTGGCCGCCGGACAGCTGCGCCGGGAAGCGGTCGGCGAGCCAGTCGAGCTGGACCAGGTTCAGCAGGTTATGCACTTTTTCCGCGATCACCTGTTCGCCGGGGCGCTCGGCGCGCGGCTTCATGCGCAGGCCGAACGCCACGTTGTCGAACACCGTCATGTGCTTGAACAGGGCGTAGTGCTGGAACACGAAGCCGACCTGCCGCTCGCGCACGTGCGTGCCGGACGCGTCTTCGCCCTCGAGTATCACGCGTCCGCTGTCGGCACGCTCGAGCCCGGCGATGATGCGCAGCAGCGTCGTCTTGCCGCAGCCGGAGGGACCCAGCAGCGCGACGAGTTCGCCGGAGTTGAAGTCCAGCGTCACGTCGTCGAGCGCCGTGAAGCTGCCGAATTTCTTGTTGATGTTCCGGACCTGGATGCTCATACGGTCTTTTCCGGCGATAAGTTGGGATTGGCGTGGTGCGACACGGTGCGATGCTCGATCCATGTCTTCACGACCAGTGTCACGAGCGCGAGCAGCGCGAGAAGCGATGCCACGGCGAAAGCCGCGGCAAAGTTGTATTCGTTGTAGAGGATCTCGACGTGCAGCGGCAGTGTCGTCGTCATGCCGCGCAGTTTGCCGGACACGACCGACACCGCGCCGAACTCGCCCATGGCGCGCGCATTGGCGAGGATGACGCCGTACAGCAGGCCCCACTTGATGTTCGGCAGCGTCACGTGCCAGAACACCTGCCAGCCGTTCGCGCCGAGCACGACGGCCGCTTCCTCTTCCTCGCGGCCCTGTGCCTGCATCAGCGGAATCAGTTCGCGCGCGATGAACGGGAAGGTCACGAAGATGCTCGCGAGCGCGATGCCCGGCAGCGCGAAGATGATGCGCAGGTCGTGCTCGATGAGCCAGGCGCCGAGCCAGCCGTTCGCGCCGAAGATCAGCACGTACATCAGGCCGACGACGACAGGCGACACGGAAAACGGCAGGTCGATCAGCGTCGTCAGCAGTTGCTTGCCACGGAAGTCGAATTTCGCGATCAGCCAGGCTGCCGCCACGCCGAACACGAGGTTGGCCGGCACGGCGATCGCGGCGACCGTCAGCGTCAGCACCACGGCCGACAGCGCGTCGGGTTCGACGATCGCCGCGAAGTAGGGCGCCCAGCCGAGGCGCAGCGCTTCGAAGAACACGGCGACCAGTGGCATCAGGATGAATAGCAGGAAAAAGCCCAGCGAGACGCCGATGATCGTCCACTTGATCCACGGCGTTTCCCTCGTTGCCGCGTTGTTCTCGAAACGCGTGCGGCGCAGCGACGGTGCGGCGGGCAGGATGGCGGTGGTCACAGCGTCCTCCCGGTGCGTTTCGCGCTCCAGCTCTGCAGGCCGTTGATCGCCAGCAGCATGACGAACGAGAACACGAGCATGACCACGGCGATCGCGGTGGCGCCCACGTAATCGTACTGTTCGAGCTTCGTGATGATCAGCAGCGGCGTGATCTCCGACACCATCGGGATGTTGCCGGCGATGAAGATCACGGAACCGTATTCGCCGACCGCGCGCGCGAAGGCGAGCGCGAAGCCGGTGAGCACCGCCGGCGTCAGCATCGGGAACACGACGTGGCGGAAGGTCTGCCAGCGGTTAGCGCCCAGGCTCGCGGCCGCTTCCTCGAGTTCGCTTTCGAGATCCTCGAGGATCGGTTGCACGGTGCGGACGACGAAGGGCAGGCCGATGAAGGTCAGCGCAACGAGCACGCCGAGCGGGCCGAACGCGATCTTGATGCCAAGCACGCCTTCATAGAACCGGCCGAGCCAGCCATTCGGTGCATACAAGGCAGTGAGCGCGATGCC
>DASWWP010000082.1:0-23991 GCA_036405915.1 Pseudomonadales bacterium | reverse complement strand
TCGCGCATGCGGGAGCCGGGTGTCAGGTCCATGTCCGTCACGACGGCGCCGGATTCCCGCATGCGCGGGAACGACGTGCGCGTCGCCGCATCGCCATTCAACACATGCAAGCAATTGATATTTCCCGGCGTCGTGCCGATCACGAGTTTCTCGCCCGCCACGTCGACGACCCAGAGCTTTTCCTTGCTGCCGAGCGGCAATGCGGCCAGCACGGTGATCAGCGAGCCGCTTTTCCCGGTACCTACCTGCAGGCGTTTCATGAACAGTGCGAGCGCATAGAACAGGCCGATCGTCACGGCCAGCGCGACGAGCAGCTTCAGCAGTTCGCCGAATGCGAATGCGGGCTCAGACACCGTCTTCCTCCAGTCCAAACACCGTCTCGAGCTCGCCGAAGCGAATGCCATAGCGCTTTTTCAGCGCGATCGTTTCGCCGAAAGCGATGATGCGGTCGTGCGCGCGGATGTCGATGATGTCGACGGACACCTGGCGCAGGTCGACGAACGAACCTTTGTTGAGTTCGAGCAGCTGGCCGATCGTGATGTCCGTGCGGCCCACTTCGAAGACCAGCGTGATCGGCACGTCGATGAAGTGCTCGAGTCCGTAACCGTTTGCCGGCAGCGGCTGCGGCTTCGTGTTCGTCGCCGGTACGTCGCTCTTGCGGATGCTGCCCAGCGGCGCGGGAACGACCTGTTTCGCGCCGACAGCCTGTGCTCCTTGCATGTTCATTGTCGTGTCCTGTTGTGCCATGACCTTGCCCTCAACCGAGGATTTTCAATCCCACCTTGCCGTTCACTTCGCCCATGCGCGCCTTGAACTTCGAGACCCCGTTGATGTTGACGTCGACGCGCTCCGGCGAATCGAAGCTGATGATGTCGCCGCGCGACAGGCGGAACAGCTCGCCGATCGTCAGCTTAGCGCCGCTCAGTTCCCCGGTGACGGTCGTCGCGAAGTTCAGTGCGCGCTTGCGCAGCACCTGCTTCGCTTTCGATTCGGCGATCTGGTTGCTCTTGTTCTTGAAGATGGAGTCGATGACGCTGCCCGGCATCAGCAGCTGGATCTCGCCGCCGCCCCCGTCGAAATTCACCTTGAACGGGCGAACCATCAGCACGTCGGTGACCGAGTAGGCCGAAATGGCGGCCGGGTTCATTTCCGTTTCGACGAGCTTGAAGCCGACATCGGCCAGGGCCTTCCAGCCGGCCTTGATCGCCTCGACGATCGATTTCAGGATCAGCTGGATCACGCGCTGCTCGGTCAGCGTGAACTCACGGCCCTCGATCTGCACGTGGCGCGCCCCGCCGCCGCCGAAGAAGATGTTGACGAGCGCGTACACGAGTTTCGCGTCGAGTACGACGGCCGCATAACCCGACAGGCCCTGTAGCGTGAAAGTGTTTACCGACGTCGGTACGTAGAGCGTCTTTATATAGTCGCCGAACTTCTGGATGCGGATCTCGTCGCGGCGCACTTCGACAGACTTGTGCAGCAGGCCGAGCAGCGAGATCGACAGGTTGCTCTGGATGCGCTCGTCGACGATCTTGATGTCATGAATCCAGCCCTTGACGCGGTAGATGCCGCTCGTCAGGTCGTAAAGCTCGTAGTCCTTGCTGGCTTCGACTTCGGACTTCTGCCCGACGAGGCCGTCGTCCACGCCGTGAAGGAGGGCATCGATTTCGTTTTGCGAAAGTACGTCACTCATTGTCTGTCACCCGTCAATTTTTAGCCGATCATCGCGGCGCTGGCTTCCGACAGCACGATCTGGCCGGTGTCCGCCATCTGCTTCGCGATCGCGAGGATTTCCTTCTGTGCCTGTTCCACGTCGCTGACGCGGACCGGACCCATGTTTTCGAGATCGTCGACGAAGATTTCGGCGGCACGCACCGACATGTTCGACGTGACCTTGTGCGTCAGCGATGAATCTGCGCCCTTCAATGCCAGTGCGAGCTTGTCGGTGGTGATCTCGCGCAGCAGCAGCTGGAAGTCCTTGTTCGGAATGCCCTTGAGGTCGTCGAACACGAACATCAGTTCCTGGATGCGTTCGTCGAGCCCGGGCGCCGATTCGCCGATGCGCTTCATCAGGTTGTCTTCGAAATTTCGGTCGAGCGTGTTGAAAATGTTCGCGACGCTCTTCACGCCGCCGATCGCCGAGCTCTGTTTCGTGACGACGCCTTCCACCTGCTTCTCGAGCGAGTAGTTCAGTTCCTGCAGCGCCTTCGGGTCGACCGATTCCATTTCCGCCATGCGGATGATCAGTTCGAGCACGAGGTTTTCCGGCAGGTAGCGCAGCACGTCGCCCGCCTGCTCCGGTTGCAGGTACGACACGACGAGCGCCTGGATCTGCGGATGTTCGTGCTGGATGATGCCGGCGATCAGCTGCGGGTCCATCCAGCGCAGCGAATCGAGGCCGCGCGTGTTGCCGCCGAGCAGGATCTTTTCGAGGATGCTTTCCGCCGCTTCGGTACCGAGTGCCTGCACGAGCACTTTCTTCGTGTATTCGTCGGCGGCGATGTTGATGTAGTCGTTCGTCTCGCATTCGGCCAGGAAGGACGACAGCACGGCATTCACTTCTTCTGTCGTCATGCCGCCCATGCGCGTCATTTCGAGACCGATCTTCTGCACGACGTCGGCCGACAGCCTTTTCAATACGCCTGCGGCGCGTTCTTCGCCGAGCACCATCAGCAGCTTGGCTGCCTTCTCGGTGCCCGTGGTCATCTGTTTGCGTTTTGCGTCTGCCATGGACCCCACCTGCTACCCCGGATACATCACGAGTCAAATCATTGACTCTTTCGTTGCACTCGAGGGGTTTGAGCAAGGAGTGTGCCAGTGGCTGCAAAAGCCGAAGGCGAGCATCAAGCCATGTGCTCCTGTTGCCGTTAACACCAACAAGAAGCAGCAGAAATCAGACACTTGGCTTACTGGCCTACGGGCGCACAAACGTGAATGGCATAGAACAGCGGCTCGGCGTGCACAGCACGCCAACGACGACGACGCTGCCGCAGGAGCGGCGCGGCGACGTGCCGCATGCCGACCGCCAACATAGCGACGCCACCGTGTTGACGCTGACGAGTACGGCTGCCGGCAAATCGACGCCGGCCGAACCCGGACTCGCGGCGCTGTACGCATTGCTGCAGGGACTACAGCGCGATGAACTCGCGGCGTTGCCGCCGCGCACCGCACAGCTGATCGCCGAATTGAGCCGTCACGTGCTGCCGGCAAGCGACATCGGCAACGCAAACCGGCTGCGTAACGTCATCCTGTCTAACGGCCTGTTCATGGATGCGGACGACGAACCGGACGAAGCCGCCGCCGCGGGAACGACCAGTTCACCGCGGGCACACGACCTCAAAAACCTGCTCGGCCAGCTGCTCATGCTGATGCAACCAGGCCGGCGCCTCGCGCTGCGCGATGGCAGTCTGCAGTTCGTCAGCCTGAACCCCGGAACGGCACAATGCTTGCAGGCCTACGCTGAGGAACAGAAGCACGGCTCGCAGCGGAAACGCTTCCAGACCCGGCTGCAGGTAAATGTCGAAACGGCCTTCCTCGGCATCGTGCGTAACCAGTTGCAAAGCCTCGCGCAGTGTTCGGACAAAAAGTCCCGCTGGATCATGGACTTGGTATTGCAGCACGAACGCGGGCCGATGACGGTGCCGCTGGTCGTGAGCCACCAGTCCCAGGTCGACCCGGAACTGTGGGAGGCGGAATTCGAGCTGGACTTGCGTCACGTCGGCCCGCTGCACGTGACGCTCGGTGTCAAAAATACGACGGTGTCGGTCAGCATCGCGGCCGGCAGGAATGCCACGCTGGACCTGCTGCGCGACGGACGGCTGTCACTCGGCCAGATCCTGGGCCGGAAGGGACTGACGCTAGGCAGCTATGCCTGCCTGCGAGGACAGCATGAGCGGCTTGCCGGATAGCGCGCCGAACAGTCTCGCGACTGCGCTGAAACACGAACGTGATCACGCGCGCGCGGACGCGCCCAGTGCATCGACGGTGATTGCGCAAGGACACGGAGCCGCCGCGCAACGCATCGTCGCCGCAGCGGCGGCACACAACATACCGGTGCTGCAGGATTTCGCACTGAGCCAGGCGCTGCAGAAATTGCCGCCCGGCACGCAGATTCCGGAGCCGCTGTTCAAGGCGCTCGCCGCGCTGCTGGACTACCTGTTGCGCGAGGAACGGCTGCTCGCGCAACAGCAGGAAGAAACAGAATGAAATTGACGCGGCCCGCCTTCCATCAGGTAGCATGCGCGATATTTTTTTAGAATGACGACGCAGTACGGAGCTTTGGCATGTCGCAGGAATCCACGAATCGCGAGCAGGAAACGCCGGCCGCCGGCGCGTCCCACGAAGCACAGGCGCTCGACAGCCTGGGCATCGTCGTCGGCGAGATCGCGCACGACTTCAACAACATCCTGTCGCTGATCTTCGGCTACGTCGAAATGGCGCTGAGCGAAATTCCCGAGGGCCAGCGCGCGCGCTCCGACCTCGAACACGTGCTCGCCGCCGGCGACCGCGCGAAGGAACTCGTCGCACGCATCCTGACCTACAGCAACCGCGCGCGCCTGAAAAAGCAGGATCTCGACCTGCGCAAGCCGCTGATGAACGCGCTTCGCCACATCAAGGACCGCCTGCCGCAGGACGTGAAGCTCGAGACGCACCTGACGCATGAATCCGCGATGGTGCCAGGCAACGAAGTCGAGATCGCACAGATCGTCACGAACCTCTGCAACAACGCCGTGCAGGCGCTCGGCGGCAAGAAGGGCGTGATCGCCGTCAGCCTCGAGGTGATCGACCAGAACTCCCCGTTCCACGCGAAGCATCCCGGCCTGACGCGTGACGCCTATGCCGTGCTGACCGTGACCGACAACGGCTGCGGCATGGACCTGTCGACGCTCTCGAAAATCTACACTCCGTTCTTCACGACGCACCGCGGCAGCGGCCGCGGCGAGTCGCGCGCGGGCCTCGGCCTGACGACGGTGTACAACATCGTCAGTTCGATGGAAGGCGTGATCTTCGTCAACAGCGTGCCCGGCGAAGGCACGACCTTCGAGCTGTGCTTCCCGCTGACGACGGCCGCCGCGACGCTGACGCAGCCCGCACGCCCG
This sequence comes from Pseudomonadales bacterium, assembly GCA_036405915.1. Taxonomy (GTDB): domain Bacteria; phylum Pseudomonadota; class Gammaproteobacteria; order Pseudomonadales; family Pseudohongiellaceae; genus CAILUG01. The sequence continues at coordinate 18,892 of DASWWP010000082.1, read as the reverse complement.
GTCGAGAAGATCAAGCGCGAGAAGAACGTGCTGTTCATCGACGACGAGCCGGCCATCACCGAAATGGCCAGCCACATCCTGACACACAGTGGCTACAAGGCGATGTTCTTCAACGACGGCAACGAGGCACTCGAATACTTCGGCGAACATCCGCACGACTTCGACATCATCATCACCGACCTGATCATGCCGATCATCAGCGGCAGCGAAGTCGCCACGCGCTGCGCCGACATCAACCCGAACATCCCGATCATCCTGACGACGGGCTTCAGCGAGAAGATTTCACTCGCTTCCTGCCGCAAGTGGGGCGTGACGGCCGTCATCACGAAGCCTTTCTCGATCCAGCAACTGCTGGCTACGCTCGAGGAGCTGACGAAGTCGTAGGGCTTCGGCTATTCAACGTAGCGTTCTACTCTCAGTAGCCTTATTGCGGGCCGTCGTAGTCATTTCCGCGGAACGGGACTTCAGCGTCCTTTCCCGACTTTCGCGTCTGGACACCCGCTCAGGCTTCAGCCTCGGGTCCGGGACAAAGCAGGCTTCGCCGGGAGAAGGCGCACATCCCTGTGCTGTCGCTCGCGCCATCCATGGCGCTCAACGTCCCTGCGAAGCCTGCCCTGTCCCGGCCCTGATTGGCATTGTGTTGGCGGGTGTCGGGCGGCAAACGCGTGCGACAACGTCTTCCACATCGCTAGACTCATATCGGTCAGACTTCGCCGTTAAAGGTATCGACGCTCGTCGATCAACTGCGGGACCGCATAGCGCTTTTGACGCTCACCTTCCCCGATGCGCGAAGAGGCACCTCTGAATGAGGTGAGGGTTCAGAACAACAATGAACAATCTGGCCCGCCGTTTGCACTTCACCCTGAAACACACGCAATTGCGTCAACTTTACGTCGACACAGGCAAGGATGAACCAGGCTCACCCGCCAGCGCAGCACACACCCGACACGCCGTGGCTCGACGCCGCGTCCTTCGGCCTCGTGTTGTGTGATGAAAGCCTGACCGTGCAGCGTGCGAATGCGCGCTGTGGTGAGATGCTCGGCATGCTGGCGAAGGCGATGGAGGGCCGGCATCTGCTTAACCTGCTCGACCTGCCGGAGCGGCATGCCACGCAGGCGCTGCTCGCGCTCGAACGGCGGCAGCCATGGCAGGGATTGTCGCGCTGTGGTGAACGCGCATTGAAGGTCGAGATCCGTGCAGCGGATGGCGGCGCGGTGGCGTCGTTGATCGACTATTCCGCGGACCTCGAACACCTGCAGCGGCTGTCGGACGCCAAGACGATGGCCGAGCGGTCGAACGAAGCAAAGTCTCAATTCCTGCAGCACATGAGCCACGAACTGCGTACGCCGTTGAACGCGATCATCGGCTTCACGCAGCTGCTGAATATTTCCGAAAGCATGGATGCGCTCGCACGCGACAACATCGCCGAGATCGAAAAAGCCGGCACGTCGCTGCTGGGTTTGATCAACGAAGTGCTCGACCTGAGCCGGATCGAAGCCGGCAAGCTGAAGCTCAGCGACGAGCATGTCGACCTGCACGCGCTCGCGGAAGAATGCCGGCAGCTCGTCGCGCCCATCGCGCAGCCGCGCGGTGTCAGCGTGACGGCGAACATCGCAGCGGGCAGCCTGCTGATTGCCGATTACGTGCGCCTGAAGCAGATCCTGCTCAACCTGCTGTCGAACGCGGTGAAGTACAACCACGACGGCGGTGCAGTCAGCATGCATAGCATCGCCGTGACGGAGCAGCACCTGCGCATCGAGATCCGCGACAGCGGAATTGGCATCGCGCCGGAGCACCTGCAGACGATTTTTTCGCCGTTCGACCGCCTCGGCAGCATCGAGAACAGCGGCATCGGGCTGATGATTACGCGCCGGCTCGTGACGCTGATGCAGGGACAGATCGGCGTATTCAGCCTCCCGGGCCGCGGCAGCGTGTTCTGGGTGGAGCTGCCGCGCAAGCGCCTGTCGATCCTCGAAAGCATGCTACAGCACACCAGTGGCGATGCGGGGACCGATGCGGAGGTCCACGGTCCGCTGTTCTGGATCGGAGCACGCAGTGAACTGTATGCCGCCCTCGACGGCCTGCGCGAGCTGCGGCCCGCGCTGCGCCTGCGCCATTATGCGTCGGTGGCCGATGCACGCCATGCCCTGCCGCTCGAAGCACCAGGGCTCGTATTCGTGCACGAGGACCTAGCCGGCGACGCCGGGCTCGCGAAGTTCGTGGAGCAATCGTGCACGAATCCGCTAAAGCAGGCTCCGCTTCATGTCGTAACAGGTACCAGAGGAGAGCGCGGGAATCCGCACGCAGCAGCGATCGGAAACGCACAGCCGGCCTTGCAGGTGCCGGATGACACGCGCCTGACCGCCCTGCTCGATCTTCTGGACCGCTCCATGAACAAGGCCTGACCACGCCATGATGCAAACGCTGTACACCCCGGAACTGAAGCACGCACCGATCTTCGTCGTCGATGATGAACCGGTGAACCTGAAGCTGATCGAGCGCATCCTCGAGAGCGGCGGCTTCGAAGACGTGTACACGATCCAGAATTCCGAGGAAGTGCTCGAGCGCTACCAGGAACTGCGTCCCAACCTGATCCTGCTCGACATCAACATGCCGCGCCTCGACGGCTTCGGCGTGCTCGACCAGCTGAAGGAAGAAACCGAGGGCCGCCTGCCGCCGATCGTGTTCCTCACGGCGCAGAACGATTCCGAGTTCCGCGTGAAGGCCTTCGAGAACGGCGTGCTCGACTTCATCGGCAAGCCGTTCAACCGCCTCGAGCTGATCTCGCGCGTCAAGAACCTGCTCGCGCTCGAGAATGCGCACCGCGAACTCGCGAACCGCAACAACTCGCTCGAGACGATCGTCAACATGCGCACCGAGGCACTGCGCCGCACGCAGCTGCAGGTCGTGCAGAAACTCGGCCGCGCGGCCGAGTATCGCGACAATGAAACCGGCGCGCACATCCTGCGCATGAGCAACATCTCCGCGTTGCTTGCCCGGGCCCTCGGATTCAACGAGGAATACGTGCAGGACATCCTGCATGCGAGCCCGATGCACGACGTCGGCAAGATCGCGATCCCCGACAGCATCCTGCTGAAGCCCGGCAAGTTCACGCCGGAAGAGTGGGAAGTGATGAAGACGCACACGACGCTCGGCTACAAGATCCTCAGCGGCGCCGATTCGAAGCTGCTGAACCTCGCGAGCGAGATCGCGCTGTACCACCATGAGAAGTGGGACGGCAGCGGCTATCCTGAGGCGTTGATGCGCGACAACATCCCGATTTCGTGCCGTATCGTCGCGGCGGCGGACGTATTCGACGCGCTGCTATCGCACAGGCCATACAAGCAGCCGTGGTCGCTCGACGACGCGCTTGCCTACATGAATGCGCAGAAAGGTGCGCATTTCGATCCGCAGATCATCGACATATTCAATTCACTCACCGACCAGATCGTGGAAATCCGCGAGCGGTACCAGGATCCGGTTCCCGGTGAAGACCAACGCAACGCACACGGGTGATAGCAATGAACAGCGATCAGAATGCGAGCAGCACCGGACAGGACCTCAAACCCGCGCGCGCGCCGCAGCCAAAGGGCAACCGCCTGCTGTCCGTCGTCCACGGCAAGGACGAGCGCTCGCTGCACCTCAGCCCGATCCTGCAACAGATCAAGGACGATGGCCCCGCGCTGATCGACGGCGAAGTCCTGAAGGAAGCAAGCGCAGCTCCGCGCATCGCGAAAACCGCATCGGAGGCGAAAGGCAATGCGGCACCTGCGCCGACCGCCCAGCCTCTGTTCGCGGACAAGCAGGTGAAGATCCTGCTCGGTTTCTGCGCCGCACTGGCGCTGGGCCTGTGCGCGAGCCTGTATTTCTCGTGGCAGCAACAGCAGCGCCTGGCGAACGTCGAGTACATGCTCGAGGTGCTGGTGACGTCACCACGCTGACCTTCGATTCCGGTCGAGGTGATTCCTCACCTCGCACCTGCACGCCACGGCGGTACTTTCCTGCAGGCCGTGTGACAAGGATCACAGGCACTCGAGCGCGCGCGCACTAGGCTTTCCACGACTGCAACGTCATGGAGGCCATCGCGTATGTTCCGGAAGACCCCGCCAGTGTCCTTGTCGCCTTTTCTCGCCTGTGTGCTGCTTACGGCACTGCTCCTGCTGCCGGGCGCGCTCGCGCAGGCGGCCGACTTTTTCCGTTATGCGGTGATCGAACTTCCCGTCTCGCAATTGCGTCCGGAGAAGCCCTGGCATCGCGTGATATCGACGCAGGCGGAGTGGGAGAGCTTCTATCGCGAACTCGCGGGCCCCTCGGCGCAGGTCCCGGCGATAGACTTCGCGCAGTACCGCGTCGTGGCGGGCGGCCTCGGCCTGCAGCACATCAGCACCTACCTCACCGTGGACACGATCGGCAACGACGGCAGCAAGGTTTACGTCGGCGTGTTCGTCGCGACGGCCGCCCCGGGCTGCGTGACGCTCGCCGCGATGGGCTACCCCACGATAGCCATCGTGATTCCGCAGTCGACTCTGCCCGTCGTTGTCAGCGCGACGCGGGCGACCTACGAATGCGCGGGCGCCAGCTCGACACCGGCTACAAGGTAGTCCGAACCAGCTACGCGCACGGCGATCAGATCGGCCGCAGCACGAACAGGTGGACGTCCCCTTCCTTCGCATTGCCGTCGAGGAAGGGGCTCAGCATCCCGCACACGAAGCGCACGGCCGGCCGCGAGGCTTCCGTCAGCAGTTCGATGCGGCGGTCCACCTTCCAGCCTGCGCGCGCGGCCAGCCGCGGCATCAATGAACTCAGTTGCGGACTGATGCGCGTCGGATCGGCCGACGTGTCGTCCTCGAAATTGCGCAGCCTGCCCTGCAGCAGGAAACGCAGGCGACCCTGGATGCATTCGACGTTCGGCGTCGTGACGAACAGGTGGCCACCCGGGTTGATCAGCTTGCGGGCTTCCCGCAGGAAGCCCGCGGGGCTTTCGAGGTGCTCGATCACTTCTATTGCGGTGATGACGTCGAAGCTGCGCGCTATGCCGGCGCTGAACGTGCCGTCGAGGTCGAGTTCGACGTGGTCCGTTCCATCGAGGCCGAAGGCTGCACCATCGCAGTCGACCCCGAGCACATTATGGAATCCATGCCGCTGCAGGCGCGCGAGCCAGGCACCGGTGCCGCAGCCGAGATCGAGCACCGGGCCGCGCGTGACGACATGCGCGAGCAGTTGCCGCAGGATTTCAGCATGGAGCCCGGGGTGGGCGCGTTCGATGAGGGGACCAGCCTCGGCGGTGTCTTCAAACGCACGGTAGCCGAGAGCGACCTGGAACGACGAGACGGCGGGGTTCATGCGATTCCCTCCTGCACATTGCGTGCGCACGGTGCGAGCCGGAGCGGAAACGCTACGGGAGCGCAGGCGCAGGCGCCATGAGGCGAATGCCCGAGAATCGTGCTACCCGCTACCCGACGTGTATTACGCCGTCCGCTTCAAAGGAAGCGCTGGTGCAGCAGGTGATAGTCTTCGTCGTCGTCCTGCAGCGCGCTGATCATCCGGTGCAACTCGTCGAAGCCGGCCGGCTTCGCGAAGTGGTAACCCTGTGCGAGGTCGCAGCCGTTCTGCTGCAGGAAGTTCAGCTGCCCTTCCGTCTCGACGCCTTCGGCGACCACCGTCATCCCGAGCCGATGCGCGAGCATGATGATGGCCGAGGCGATCGCGGCAGCGTCGGGGTCGGTTTCGATGTCGGCCGTGAACGACTTGTCGATCTTCAGGTTGCTGAACGGCAACCGCTTGAGGAATTTCAGCGAGGAATATCCCGTGCCGAAGTCGTCGATCGCGAACTTGACGCCGAGCGCGTGCACGTCCTGGATCGTGCGCGTACTCGTCAACACGCTGTCGGTGAACATGTCTTCGGTGATTTCGAGTTCGAGGCAGGACGGGTGCACGCCGGTCTCCGCGAGGATCGACTCGATAAGCGCCGGCAGCGCATCGTCGCCGAACTGGCGCAGTGACAGGTTCACGGCCACCTTGTAGTTCTTGTTGTACAGCATCTGCTTCTGCTTCACGTCGCGGCAGGCCTGGCGCAGCACCCACTCGCCCACCGGCATGATCAGGCCGCTTTCCTCGAGTACGGGCAGGAACTGTTCCGGCGTCGTATCGGCAAGCGCAGGACTGTCGCAGCGCAGCAGCGCTTCGAAACCTTCGATCTCGTTCGTCAGCAGGCTGATCTGCGGCTGGTAGATCAGCGTGAACTCGCTGCGTTCGAAGGCCTGGCGCAGGGAGGCTTCCATGTCCGGCCTGGCGGGACGATGCTTCGGGCTGATCCGACTGATGTCTGTCACGTTATGCGGAAATTCAGGCATGCAGTTACGATCCAGGTTGGACGATGAGTCTCCCTATTACGGCAACACTCGACGCCAGCTTTATCGCAATGCAACTTCGTCACGCGCGTTTCATTACAAATCACTCAAGAACCACGCGGTCCCGGCCGATAAAGATTTCATTACCGCCGGGAAGCATCTCATGACGAAGACTTCGCACAATCTCCCTGAATCCGCAGAGCTGCTGCGCATCGTGCTGCCCCTGATGTCGAAGCACAAGATTCCGGTTACGCCGACGAACTATGCGGTGTGGTACGAGTACGCCGCGGGCACCAACGAGAAGCTGAACGCACGTCTCGATGCCGCGATGAAGCTCGGCGTCGTTAACGTCACCGAAGAGCTGACGGCTTCGCTGTACCGCGACTTCATCGACCTCAACAACGAGATGCATCGCCTCGAGAAGGCGCAGCAGCTGTTCGCGACGCTGCATGACAACGTGTCGCGAACGCTGGAACAGGCTTACGGCCGCACGAACGAATATGGCCAGACGCTCAGCCGCTACCAGGACCGCCTGACGCCGGACCTCGACACCGAGCAGCTGAACCTGCTGATCGTCGACCTGAACAGCTCGACGACGCACATGGCCAGGAACAACCGCCACCTGCTGCGCGACCTGAACGACTCGCGCGACGAGATCTCGAGCCTCAAGAAGCAGCTGCAGGAAATGAAGAAGCAGGTGAAGACCGACAGCCTCACGGCGCTCGCGAATCGCAAGGCTTTCTTCGAACAGGTCACCGAGATGGAACAGGGCGGCGACTTTTTGCACGGCAAGCACAGCCTGCTGATGCTCGACATCGACCATTTCAAGAAGGTCAACGACACCTTCGGCCACCTGTTCGGCGACAAGGTGATCAAGGCCGTGGCGATGGTCCTGAAGAAAAACACGAAGGGCAAGGACCTCGCGGCGCGCTTCGGCGGCGAGGAATTCATCGTGCTGCTGCCGGATACCGGCATCGACGGGGCGCGCGTCGTCGCCGAAAACATCCGCAAAACGATCGAAGGCGCCAGCATCATCAATCCGAACAACAAGCAGATCGTCAGCAAGGTGACGATCTCGATCGGCATCACCGAAATGCTCCAGGAGGATGATTTCGAAGCGATGATCGTGCGCGCCGACAAGGCGCTGTACGTAGCGAAGGAAAACGGCCGCAACCAGATCGTCGAAGCCGGGCGCGATGAACTGACGATGGTGAAGGGCGAGGTGCGTTACGAGACGCGGGTCAACGCGGCGATGTAGGACACGGTCAGGCGCCCGGACGCAGGTACTGGTCGAGCGTGCTGATGACCTTGTTGATGTCGAGCGGCTTCGTGAAGAAGTCCTCGCAGCCGGCAGCATGCGCACGGACGTTCAGTTCGTGCGAATCGTCGGAGCTGACGGCGATGACCGGGATGTCGCGCGTGGCGGCGTCGCTTTTGAGGTGGCGGATGGCCTGCAGGCCGTCCATGCCGGGCAGGTGGATGTCGACGAGGATCAGGCGCGGCCGGTATTCCGATACGAGCTGCAGGCCGATCTCCGCCGTCATCACGGTATGGATCTGGTTGCAGCGCGTGCGGCGCGCGATGATTTCCATCAGCACGCTGTCGATCGTGCTGTCTTCGATGTAAAGGACGTCGAGACTGGTATTTTCGGCGGGCAACATGCGGAGATTCGATGCAATGATGAAGAAACGCGAACGCAGGCGATCGTAAGTCAGAGCCCTTCGGCAAAACACAGATGGGTTCACAAAAAAAGAACGAGGCACAGATTCGCATGACAGCAGCATTGCCCCGAGCCGCCATCTCGCAGGAGCCCGGCAGCACGATCTACCTCGCGCGGCAGCCCATCTTCGACATACAGATGGAGGTGCATGCCTACGAAATCCTGTTTCGCAATAGCGCGACGAATTCGGCATCCATCGCCGACGGCAACAAGGCAACCTCCACGCTGATCACGAACACCTTCGTCGAGATGGGAATCGACGAGATTGCCGATGGCCGCGTCGCCTTCATCAACCTGACGCGCGACTTCCTCGTCGGCAAGCTGCCTATGCCGATCGAACCGGGCAAGGTGGTACTCGAAATCCTCGAAGACATCAGCGCCGATCCCGAGTCGATCGCCGGCACGCGCGCGCTGGCTGCGCAGGGCTATGCGCTGGCCCTCGACGACTTCGTCATGAGCGATGCAAACCGCGAGCTGATCCCCTTCGCGAGCGTCATCAAGATCGACATCCGGCCCTTCGACGCCGAGGGCCTGCTACAGCAGGTCATCAAGCTGCGTCCGTACGGCATCAAGCTGCTCGCCGAGAAGGTGGAAACGCGCGAGGAATACACGCTGTGCAAGCAACTGGGTTTCACGCTGTTCCAGGGCTATTTCTTCAGCAGGCCGACGATGTTCAGCGGCAGGCAGGTTCCGGCCAGCCACCTGCGCGTGCTTGAAATCCTCGCGCGGCTGCAGGCGCCCGACTGCGACCTGAGGGAGCTCGAAACGCTCATCTCGTACGACGTCGGCATCAGCTACAAACTGCTGCGCATCATCAACTCCTCGTACTACAACCGCAGCAGGAAGGTGGAGTCGATCCAGCATGCACTCGTCATCCTCGGTCTCAAGACGCTTAAAAGCTGGATCACGGTCATTGCGCTGTCGTCGGTCGACGACAAGCCGCGCGAACTGATCACGATGACGCTCGTGCGCGCGAAGATGTGCGAGGGTCTCGCCGACCAATTCGGCTGCAAGCCTGATGCGGCCTTCATCGTCGGCCTCTTTTCGCTGCTCGACGTCCTGCTCGACCAGCCGCTCGCGTACCTGCTGCTGAACCTTCCCCTTGCCGAAGACATCGTCGATGGCCTGATGCACCGCAATGGACGTTCCGGCCAGTTGCTGAACTTCGTCATCGACTACGAACAGGGCGACTGGGGCGTGGCCTGCACCGCCCAGCATTCGCTGACGCACAACGACGCGGTCGCAGCCTATCTCGCAGCGCTGCAATGGACGCGGAGCGTTTCGCAGCACCTGGAGTAACGCGGCGGCGCCCTCGCCTGCGTTATCCGGCCGTGAGGTCGGAAAACGGGGTCAACGCCCTTTCGGGTAAACAGCGCCAGAGCCGGTTTGCGACCCTACACATCCAGGAACGCACGCACTTCCTGAACGAGAGTGCTCGGCGAAAACGGTTTCGACAGCAGGCGCAGGTTGCGGATGTCGAGCTCCTGCAGGCTCAGTAATTCATCGGTGTGGCCGGAGATCAGCAGCACCTTCAGTCCGGCGTCGCGTTCCTGCAGGCATTTCGACAGGCCGAGGCCATCGAGCTGCGGCAGCACCATGTCCGCGACCAGCATCTGCACGTCACCACCGGCGCGTGCGTACAGGTCGAGAGCCGTATGGCCGTCGCCGGCCTCGAGCACCCGGTAGCCCTTGCTCGCCAGCATGTTGCCGAGCAGCGCGCGGATGTCGGGTTCGTCCTCCACGAGCAGGATCGTCTCGCCGCCGTGGGCTTCGCTGCGCAGCTGGTCCTGGATCTGCGGCGGCAGGCCGTCGGCCGTGTCGTACACGCGCGGCAGGTGGATCGTGAAGGCCGTGCCCTCGCCCACCTTGCTGCGAACGTTTACCGCACCGTCGTTCTGCCGCACGGCATCGTACACGGCGGCAAGCCCCATGCCGGTGCCCTTGCCTTTGCCCTTCGTCGTGAAGAAGGGTTCGAAGATGCGGCCGACGTGTTCGGGCGCGATGCCGCAGCCGTTGTCGGCAATCTGCAGCTCTACGTAATCCCAGGGTCCCGGCAGGCCGAGCAGGCTGGCCTGCTCCGCATCGATCGCACGATTCGCCGTGCGTATCGAGAAACTGCCGCCGGGCCGCAGCGCATCGCGCGAGTTCACGGCGAGGTTCAGCACGATCTGCTCGAGCTGCGAGCGGCCGATCTGCGTGGGCCACAGCTCGTCGCACAGCGTCACGTCGATGACGATTTCCGATCCCATCAGGCTGCGAATGAGCCGTACCGAATGTTCGATCACCTCGTTCAGGTCGATCACCTGTGGTTCGAGCGCGTTCTTGCTGCTGAAGTCCAGCAGCTGCGCCGTCAGGCGCGAGGCCTTCTGCGCGGAATCGAGGATGATGCGCAACTCCTCGCTGCGCGGTGAATCCGGCTCCTGGTGCAACAGCCCGAGCTCGGCGTAGCCCATGATCACCGTGATGATGTTGTTGAAGTCGTGCGCGATGCCGCCGGCGAGGCGGCCGACCGTTTCCATGCGCTTGGCCTGGTGCAACTGCTCGAGCATCTGCCGCCGCTTTTCCTCGGAAGCCTGCAGCGGGCGAATGTCGCGGATCACGACCGAAAAATGTTCGACGTGGCTGAAGCTGTTCAGGTGCGCGACGAGCACCAGCGACGCCGGGATATGCAAGCCCTGGGCGGTCAGCAGCACCACCTCGGAATGCCACACGTGATGCTCGATCGCGTGGGGAATGTCCGCAAGGTGCAATTGTTCGGCGCTGCGCGGCGCGAGGAAGCGCGTGAGGCGGTGGCGCGACAGGCTCGTGTCGAAATCGAGGCCGAGCATGCGGTAGCCCGCCGTGTTCAACGTCAGCAGATAGCCGTCGGCATCCATCGTCGCGACGAGGTCGTTCGTCGCCTCGGCCAGCGCCAGCTGCCGGATCTGGCTCTCTTCCAGGGAGCGGCTTTCGCGTTCCAGGGTCCAGCCCCGCATATCGTGTTCCGCGTCAGGTTGTCTCGCGCTCGCCGGGGGACGAATCGCGTCCAGTTATATCGGCACGTGCGGCGAATAGTTTTAGGCCGAAACGGCAGGCGATGACTAAAGCCTTTACCCACTACTTACTCACAGGAACTGCACAGGCTGGTACAGGGCTTGCAACGTTACAGACATCCGGTGCTTTCGCGCAAAATTACGTCAAAAAACCGGCGCATCGCGATGGCTTTCCGGCAGGATGCCGGGCTGGACGCTAAAGCTTTGCAGGCCCCATGCCGTAGTTACCCGGGGGGATTCCAGCTGCAGTACCGCGCGAGCACTCGTGCGATGCCACGCAGCCATCAGGCTCCCTCCCCTAATGCGGATTTCGCATTTAGGCCTATACAAGGACAAAGTGGTCCGGGTAAGCTCCGGCGCCACTTACAGACCTTCTGTAAGTAAGCGCAATAAATATATGTTCAGAAAGAAGATTCGGGCGAGACAAACATTCACGCAGGTTTTGAAAAAAAGCGACCCAGACATGGCAACCACCACCGGTTCGACAGACCGCAGGAATGCAGGAACGCGACCTGACGCAGTCAACTACTTAATGGACGAAGCCAATAACCTCTCAGTCATTTTTACGACGCCTGATACCGATACAGTCGCAAATCCGACGGTCCCGCGTTTACCGCCGCTGAAGAATGCGACCACGCAGCAGCAGCTGCGCGACTGGATCCGCAACTGTAATGCCCGCATTGCGACGATACGCGAGCAACTGCGGGACGAGTCTTTACCCGATGCCCGTAACGCCGTTCTCGACCTGTTTCCGCCCAACCTGCATTTCCCGCTTGGTGCCCTGATCGACTTCGCGAATCGCCTCGGACGCTGCGAGCATCTCGAACTCGCGAAACGCATCGGCCTCGAAACGCAGACGATCGTCAGCGGCATCCTGTACCTGCAACAGTTCGTGCAGAAGCGCGTCGACTCCGGCCTGGCGCCCACGGAAAAACCGAAGGCCTATAGCCGCGCCGAGAGCGAAACCACGTGGACCTGCCTCAGCGAGCTGATCCTCGCCTGCAGCCGCCAGCAACAGTATGCAATCACGCTCGAAAGCGACACGCAGACGCTGCTGCCGGTGCCGACGCTCGACATCCGCCTGATCCTGCAGAACCTCATCTTCTCCGTCCTCAATGGCAGTTACAGCGCCGAACCGATTCCTATCCATGTATCGAACTGCGAGCGCCGCGCCGGACAGCGCGACTTCTGCCTGTCACTGCGCGTGACAGGCAATCCGCTGCGCAGCGTGATCGGCACGTCGCTGTACAACGCGGTGCGCCAGAACCACACCTTCGTGTTCGAAGGCTCGGGCATCGGCCACATACTCGCGGCGAAGCTGCTGGAGTTCCTTGGCGGCGAAATCGTGATCACCGACCATTTCGACGGCACGAATACCGTCAGCGTCGTGATCCCGCTCGACAGCCAGCACCAGCGCGGCGAAGCACGCGTCGCGCCACAGGCCGCGCGCCACGCGCCGGGCGGCGACTTTTCCGTGCTGTACATCGAGGACATGCAGTCACATGCGCTGCTCGTGCAGCAGATTTTTTCGCGCATGAGCAACATCGACCTGCGCGTCGAAACGACGGCCTGGGCGGGCCTGCAGCACGCCCGCAAACAGCAGCCCGACCTGATCCTGCTCGACATGGAACTGCCCGACATGCAGGGCCTCGAGCTGTATCGCCACCTGCAGGAAGACGCACGGACGACGCACATCCCGGTCGTCGCGATCAGCGCGTCGGCCATGCCGCACCAGGTGCAGGCCGCGCTCGACGCAGGCTTGCGCCACTACATCACGAAGCCCTTCAGCTACAAGGAACTGATCCGGATCCTGCAGGATGAGCAGGCAGCCAAGCGTTCGGCACCGAAAGCAAGCTAGGCCTTGAATTTGGGGACACACCCTTGACTGATCGAATTCTGCTCAGTTAAGGGTCTGTCCCCCAAACCTGCGTTCCTGATCGGGGGCATCCCCATCAACCAGGCGCCTTCGCCCTGCTCCGCTCGCCAGCAAACCGCGTGATACAGCAAAAATGAAAGCCCCTCGCGGCGGTCTACCGTTGCAGACCAACAACAACGGAGCCACCGCGATGAAGACTGCCTGCACGCAAGCCACTACTAATGCTGCAATGATCCTGCTGACGGGTGCATTGCTCACGAGCCACGCGCTCGCACAGCCGGAGCCGGTGCTGTCGAGCGCCGCGGCGCAGGATGCGATCCGCACCGCGATTGCGAGCGACATGCGGGCAGAAGACCAGGCGCGCGACGCCGAACGCAAACCGCTCGACGTCCTCGCCTTCTTCCGCCTCGAGCCGGACATGCGCGTGATCGAAATCCTGCCGTTCGGCGGCTGGTTCACGAAGATCATCGGTCCCGTCGTGCGCGACGCCGGCAAGCTGTACACCGTGCAGCCGGATCTCGGCGAGTACAGCGACGCACTCGAACCGACCTTGCAGCTGCCCGGCATGGACCGTGTCGAAAAACTCGACTGGAACGGCACGACCGGCGGCTCGCCGTGGGTCGGCTCCGGCACGTGGGACGTCGAACCGGTGGACCTCGTCGTAACCTTCCGCAACTACCACAACTTCGGCTACGACGACCGCATGAAGATCAACAGGTCGACGTTCGACTCGCTGAAGCCCGGCGGTCTCTACGGCATCGTCGACCACACGCGCCGCCACAACGAACCGGACAGCCGCGAGAACGGCCGCCGCGTGGATCCGGTGCTCGTCATCAAGGAAGTGCAGGACAGCGGCTTCGAGTTCGTCGACTACGGGTCCTTTTTGCGCAGTCCCGAAGACGAACTGATCCACGAAGTCGGCAACCCGGAAGTAACCGGGAAGACGGACCGCTTTGCGTTGTTGTTCAGGAAGCCGGAATAGCGCGCCAGTAGTTTTTTTTCGCGTGGTCACATCCGTGGCTCGCGCAGGCGTTTGTGCGTCCGGGGCCGGCATCGCCGCCCTCGGGTCCTGTTCCTAACGCCACTGCCGGGGATCGACGCAGTAAAACTTCTTCAACTCGTTGAACAGCGCCGGGTGATCGAGCGCCATCTCGTGCGCGCATTCGAAAAAGGTTTCCGTGGCGACGGCGAAGAATTCTGCGGGGTCTGTCGCACCGTAGGGGTCGAGCAGCGTTTCCTCGTCGTGGTCGGCCGATTCGTTCAGCGCTTCGTAGGCCGCCGTCATGACGGCTTTCCATTCGGCGGGGTCGTTGTGTTTCAGCAGCGGCGCGCCGTCCTGCGAGCCGCTCTCGCTGTCGAGCTGGTGCGCGAATTCATGCAGCACGACGTTCTCGCCGTCGCTGAAATCGTCCGCTCCGTAGGTCACGTCGTCCCACGACAGGATCACCTTCCCTTCCTGCCACGACTCGCCGAGCAGGTCTTCGCTCATCGAGCTGACGACGCCATCCTCGCCTTCGAATTCTCCTTCGCGGATGAAGGCCTCGGGATACACGAGGATGTGGCGCGTGCCGGGGAATACCGACGTCGCGCGATTGAGCAGCAGCAGGCAGGCCTGCGCGGCGATCGTCACGCGGACGACGTCGTCGATGACCTGGCCGTTGCAGCCGTGGAATTTCTTTTCGGCGAGGAACAGGCGGATAAGGTCGAGCAGCTGTTTTCGTTCGTCGTCACCCATTCGGGGAAAAAACGGCAGCGTGGCGTGCACCGTGTCGAGCCAGCTGGCGCTGAAGGGCTCCTCGAGGACGCGGCGCTGCCGCCAGCGTGGCCAGAAGAATACGAGCGCGGCCGCGAGGCTGACGAACAACAGGAAACTGCCGGCGCTCATTCGTGCTCGCTGCTCCTCACGGGACTCTCACACTGACACCTACCTGCTCTACCAGCCGAAGCCGCTGACCTTGTGACCCATCAGCGCTTCGTTGAACAGCAGTTCTGCAGGTGCGCCTGCGGCGCCGTAGCACACATGCAATGGCAACAGGTGTTCCTCGCGCGGATGTGCGAAACGCGCATACGGTGCCTTTGCCCAGCTCGCCAGCGCTGCGCTGCGCCGGGTTTCGTCGAGCGCGGTGTCGGTCAACGTCGCGCGCAGCCAGTCGTCGAAGGCATCGCTCGCCGCGCGCAGGTCGGCGCGCTCGCCGGCGAAGATCGCCTGCAGGTTATGGAAAGACATGCCGGAACCGACGATCGCGACGTTCTGCTCGCGCAGCGGCGCAAGGCAGCGGCCGAGCGCGATGTGCTGGGCTGCGTCGAGACCCTTGATCAGCGACAGCTGGACGATCGGCACGTCGGCCTGCGGGAACACGAGCTTCAGCGGCACGAACACGCCGTGGTCATAGCCGCGGTTCGTGACGAGTTCGCTGGCGAAGCCGCCCTCTTCCAGCAGGGAAGCAATGCGCGCGGCGAGCGCGGGATGCCCCGGCGCGGGATACGTGATCCGGTAGGTCTCCGGCGGAAAGCCGTAATAGTCGAACAGCAGCGGCGGCGCCGCCGCGGCATTCAGCGCGGGCACCGGCGCTTCCCAGTGGCCACTGATCACGACGAGCGCGTCGGGCCGCGGGTAACGCGTAGCGATCGTGCGCAGGAACGCAATCAATCCGGCGTGCGCGGGATCGTCCATCAGCGGCATCGGGCCGCCGCCGTGTGGCAGGTAAAGTACCGGGGCTGTCATCGGAAGGGCTTTTACGCGGTAAATTGCGGACTGTGCGAGCCTACCAAATTTCGGCCGCTCGGGGGTACACTTGCCAGGCGCGTCGCCCCGCAACGATGACAAATGAAGGCCCGCCTGGAGTCCCGTCATGCGCAACAGCAAGCTTCCGCACCTCCTGCGCGCATGCGCTGCACGTCTCTCACGTTCCGCCTTGCTCGCGCTGTTCGCATTGCCTGCATCGCAAGCCGCGGCCGATCGCGCCAACGGGGAGGCATTGCAAAGCGTGAACGCGGACATGCTGCGTATCGCGGAAGCCTTTCTTGCGACGGTTGCAGAACCCGGCGGCATCGAAGCGGCCGTCGGCTACGACCGCCGAGCGCTCGTCAGCCTCGATCATGACGATGCGGCGCGCACGAACTACGTGTACTGGCCGCACCTGCGCAAAGGCCTTCCACTCGACTTCATGAGCGCCGATCAGCGCATGCTCGTCCACGACCTGCTGAACACCGCGCTCAGCGCGAAGGGTTACCTGACGACGATCCAGATCATGCAGCTCGAAAAGATCCTGCAGGATACGGAAACCACCGGCTTTCCACGCGGCACCGAAAACTACACGCTCGCCTTCTTCGGCACACCTGGCGCAGAGACGCGTTGGGGCTGGCGATTCGAAGGCCATCATCTCTCGCTCAATTTCACGGTCGCGCCGAACGAGCTGAGCGTGACGCCTTCTTTCCTCGGCGCATCGCCCGCCGAAATTCCGAACGGTTCACTCGCCGGATTTCGCAGCCAGCGCGGCACGCACGAGGCCGGCCTCGCGCTGATCCGCGCAATGGACGAGGCGCAACGCGCTCAGGCCATCGAAGACGGCGACCCGCCGTTCGACATCCTGTCCGGCACGCTGAACCGTCCGGCCGATACGTGGGAAGAATGGAAGGCCCTGCCGCCGCAGGGCGTCGCCGTCAGCACGTTGAACGCGATGCAGAAGGACCTCGTGCAGCGCATCCTCGACGAGGTCGTGACGACCTATCGTCCTGAAATTTCGCAGTCGTACCTGCAGCAGATCGACGTGAACGAACTGCGCTTCGTCTGGTTCGGCGGCACGAACGACGGCGACGCGCACTACTGGCGCCTCGAAGGCAGCGACTTCTTCTTCGAATACGATCTCGTGCAGGGCAACGGCAACCATGTGCACACGGTGTGGCGCAGCAAGAACGGCGATTTCGGCGGCGACATGTTGATGCAGCACCGCGCCGAGGCACACTAGGCGACACTCGGCCGGAGACACACGAGGGCCGCGACATGGCCACGCGTACTGCCCTGCCGTTGCAGGTTTGCACGTTGTAACAAAGACCGCGGCATGCGGTCTGATACGTCGACCCTTCACTTCAGGAGCTTTGCATGAAAGCGGAACTCCTTTCCGAATCCTGCATGCGGCGCTTAGTAGCGCTCTTCGCTGCATCGCTGCTGGGCCCCTGGGCCGCGCCACTCGCTGCGCAACCTTCCTCGCTGAACCGCGTACTTTTCGAAGCACGACCGTTGCCGGGCAATGAGGCACCGGTGCAAGTCACCGCGCCGCGAACGCCCGTGACCGTCATGCCAGGACTCGGGCCACTGCTCGGCGGCGAAAACCGCCGCGCAGATGTCGAAGCCTATCTGCGCAGCATTGCCGACATCGAGCTCGACGGCGGTCCCTTCGCACCCGACCTGCTCGAGCAGTATCTCGCGCTCGGTGAAACACACCAGCAGCAACAGGATCACGAAGCGGCACTCGAGGCCTTCGAAAAGGCCGACTACATCAGCCGCATCAACAACGGGCTGTACTCGCCGGACCAGTTCGCGATCGTCGAGAACATGATCGAAAGCCACCTCGCGCGCGGCGAACTCGACGAAGCCAGCGATCGCCAGCGCTACCTGCTGCTGTTGCATGAACAGCAGTACGGCGCTAACAGCCTCGAACTCGTGCCGGCGCTGGCCAACATCGGCGACTGGAGCTTCTCGGTATTCAATCGGCAGCTCGAGCTGCCGAACACGGTTTTCGCGGTCGGAGGAAATCCGCAGGGCGGCTTCGGGGGCCGCGCGATGTCCCCGCGCGCGATGGCCTTCGTCAGCCTGTACCAGTCACAGATGCATTACTGGCGCGCGATCAACATCATGCTGAACAGGGGACGCTTTCTCGACCCGCAACTGCAGGAGCTCGAACACAAGCTGATCGAAACTTCCTTTCTCAGCTCCAACCGCGACGGCCTGCTGCGCAATCCGGACTTCTACCTTAGCCAGCGCAGTGCATACACCGGCACGCGCATACGGCGCAGCATGCGGCCGACGTCGCCATATTTTTTTACCGGCCGCAGCGCGTATGAGCGGCTCGTAGCCTACCAACTGATGACACCGGGCGCTGATGCCGTGACGATCGGGAAGACGCTGATCGCGCTCGCCGACTGGCACCTCGTATTCGACCGCCAGGGGCCGGCCATCCGCGCGTACGAACGCGCGCATGCCTTTCTCGTGGCAAACGAAGTGCCGCAGGCAAGCATCGATGCGCTGTTGTCGCCCGCCATGCCGCAGCAACTGCCGGCGTTCACACCGCTGCCGCATAGCCGCGCAAAACTCGGCATTCCGGACGATGCAGAAGTCGGCTGGGACGGCTACATGGACATCAGCTTCACGATTGGTCGTTTCGGCCAGGCCGATGACTTCGCCGTGCTGGCGAGCAGCGGCCCGGTAACGCGGGACATGCAAATTCGCTTGCGCCGCATGCTGCGCAGCACGCCGTTCCGGCCCCGCTTCATCGACGGCGAACCGGCCCGCCGCGATGAGGTGCAGGTGCGGTATTACTTCGCGCAGCTGGATTGAGGGGCGACGTGAGCCACTGCGGATCGGTGGCCAGCGGTGCATCGAGCGCCAGCAGGAAGGCTTCGAGTTGCCGCAGCTCACGGCGACCGAGGCCAAGCGGCTCTGCTTCGTTGTGGCCGATCATCGCCTGCGGTGCCGCGTTGTAATGCGCGAGCACAGCGGCCAGGTCAGGCATCTGCCCCTTGTGCATGTACGGCGCCGTGCCACCGAGGTTGCGCAGTGATGGCGTGCGCATTGCGCCGACCAGTTCGGGTCCGCTGCGCATGAACCGGAGTTCGCCGCATTGCGAGGCATCCGCATCGCTGTATATACCGAGGCAATTGAATGCATCGCTGCGCACGGCCGCGAGCACGCGCG
>DASWWP010000081.1:0-7307 GCA_036405915.1 Pseudomonadales bacterium | reverse complement strand
GTCATGTCGATGGCAGCCGCGCTGCCTGGCTGTTCGCAGGAATCTTCACAGACCCCACAAGCGCAGCAAACGCCGCCAGCAGTCGCACCGGTACAGGATGCCGTGTCCGATACGCCGGATTTCTCCGGCGTGTGGATGGCGATCGGCGTCGAGAATCCAGACGGCGGCGGCAACGCGCCGCGCTACAGCATGGAGGGCCAGGAGCGCCTCGATGCGTTCGTCGCGCAGTATTCGGAGATTCCGGAGGCCGGTGCCGCGTGCGTCGGCTCGGGCATGCCTGGCGTGATGCTGTCGCTCGTGTCGTATCCGATCGAATTCGTGCAGAACGATTCGCGCATCCTGATGGTGGCGGAACTCGAAACGCAGGTACGCCGCGTGTTCATCGACGGCCGCATGCGTTCGGACGAAGTCTTCCCGAGCAATACCGGCTACTCGCTCGGAAACTGGGACGGCGACACGCTCGTCGTCGAGACGAATCGCTTCGAGGAGTGGCCGCTGCCGCCGTGGCCGCGCAGCACGGATGCGGAAATCGTCGAGCGGATGCACCTGACGACGATGGATCAGGTTGACGTTCAACGCAGCGGGTTCATCGCCGGCGTGCGGCCGCCATTGAACGACGACGTGCTCGTCGTCGACATCACGATCACCGATCCCGCCTACTACGACGGCCCGCAGCGCCGCATCGCGTACTACCAGCGGATGCCCGACGAAGCGACGAGCGAATATGCCTGCAGCCAGGGCCTGTGGTACGACACGCTGGACAAGCTGCGCATTGCGGATTGATTGGCGGCACGTCATTCCCGCGCGTGCGGGAATACAGTGTCATTCTCTACGGCTTCTGTCATTTAGGGTCGTTTGGGCCACCCACTCATACATGTGAGCAGGGGCCGAAACCGGTAATGCTTTGCCGGGAGAAAGCGCACATCCCTGTGCTGTCGCTCGGGCCATCCCTGGCCCTCAACGTCCCTGCAAAGCATTACCGGTCCCGGCCCTGTAGACGTAATCAGCGGAAAATGAGACCCGCGAAGTGATACAGGTCGTTCTTCCAGACGGGGACGGTGTGCGCGCCGTCATCGATGTGCCACACGTGTGGCACGCCCTGCGCGTCGAGGTAGTCATGCACGCCGAGGCTGATGTTGAAGAGATTGTCCTCGTTGCCGCATGACACCCACAGCAGCTCGAGCTGCTTCGCGCCGTCGAGGTCGGCGACGAGTTCGGCGGGCTGCTTCGTGTTCGGCGCACTCGAGAAACCGCCAACCCATGCAAAGGTATCGGTGTTCGCGAGCCCGAAGTTCAGCGACTGGCCGCCGCCCATCGACAGTCCGGCCAGTGCACGCTGCGCGCGTTCGCCGCTCGCAGAATAATTCGCTTCGATGTACGGAATGAGATCGTTCAGCAGTTCGCGCTCGAACGCGGCGTAGGCTTCGAATTCCACGTTCATCGCGGCCATGCGGTCCGGCGCCGGGCCATTCGCCGCCCCGCCCTGCCCTTCAGCATCCGCGCCACGCGGACCGAACAGTGTTTCCGGCTCGTTCGACGCGCGGCCGTTCGGCATCACGACGATCATCGGCTCGGCCTTGCCGTCGGCGATCAGGTTGTCGAGGATGACGTTCGCGAGGCCGGGTTCCGTCCAGTGCCGTTCATGGCCGCCGATGCCATGCAGCAGGTACAGCACGGGATACTTGCGGTCGGTCGAATATCCCGGCGGCAGGTAAACCATCGCGGGACGCTTGTTGCCGGTGACGGTCGAATCGAACTCGATGCGCTCGACGCGTCCGGCATCGATGCCGGCGCGTTTCACATCGAAGCCTGCGGGCGCCACGTCGAGCGTTGCGGCGGGTTTCGGGTCGGGCACCGCCATCGGCGGCGGTTGCGCGATCGCGAGCTGGCTGACGATGGCGCAGATTGCGATTGCTGCGGCCTGGCGGAGCACTGCGGACATGCTGGTCATCGGGCTACCTCTATGTGGGCTGGATATTGTTGTTCCTCGTCCTGCAGTCTTGCACGTTCGTGCCTGTTGCGGACATCGCGTGCGCGAAGTCCGCATGGAGTGGAAATGGAGTGCGCCTTCAGCCGACAGCCTGTGCCTTCGCGTCATCGCCCCCGGCTTGCAGGTCGATGCGTGCGCCGGCCGGAATGGTCGATGGCGCGGCATTCAGCTTCTCGGCGGCGAAACCGGCCGCCACCTTGTAGCGATGCATGAATTCATCGCGCTCGGTTTTGGGAATCACGGCGTCGATGTCGTCGAACACGCCGCCGCAGCGATCGTCGAGCAGGTTCAGCAGGCCGAACGGACCGGCGCCGCGATTGCGCAGGACCAGCGGCGAAATCTCCGGACACAGTTTCGTGTCGTAAGCCTCGAGCGCCTCGGCGCCGAGGCCGTGTTCGACCAGTGCAGCACCGAGCACGCGCGCATCGACGATCGCCTGGCTCGCGCCGTTGGAGCCGGTCGGGTACATCACGTGCGCGGCATCGCCCAGCAGCACGACGTTGCCGTCGCGCCATGTCGGCACCGGATCGCGGTCGATCATCGGGTATTCGAACACTTCGTCGGCGCCGCGCAGCATCGCCGGAATGTCGATCCAGTCGTAATTCCAGTGTTCGAAGTGATGCACGAAGTCGTCGTGCTGCACGCGCTTGTTCCAGTCGCCGTCGCGGCGGCCGCCGGTGTTGTCGAGCGTGATCTCGGCGATCCAGTTGATGTCGGCCAGCCCGGTTGCCGGGTCGGCCGCCGAGATCGGATAGAACACCACGCGATGGCGATGCGTGCCGAGCCCGACGAACGAAGCGCCGGTGCGAATCGGTTTGCCGCGCGTGACGCCACGCCACATGATCGCGCCGCCCCACTGGATCGGCGGCTGGTCGGGGTGCATCTGCTGGCGCACGGCCGAATGCAGCCCGTCCGCCGCGATCAGCAGGCTGCCGGCGACTTCGGAACGTTCGCCGGCGCGATTCTGCAGCAGCGCCGTTACGCCGCTGCCGTTCGCGTGATTGCGGTAACCCGTGACTTTCGTGCCCGTCATGATCGCCTGCGGGCCGAGGCGCTCGAGCACCGCGTCGTACAGCATCATCTGCAGCCGGCCCCGGTGCACGGAATACTGCGGCCAGTTGTAACCGGCAAGGACGCCGCGTGGTTCAGTGTAGACGTCGTGGCCGTTCAGGCCCACGAGCGCCCACTCGCGCGTCGCGATGCCGATCGCATCGAGCGCGTCGGCGCCGAAACCGAGTTCGTAGAGTTCACGCACGGCGTTCGGCTGCAGGTTGATGCCGACGCCGAGCGGCTTCACGTTCGCAACGGTTTCGAATACACGGCACGGCACGCCGACCTGATGCAGCGTCAGCGCCATGCTGAGGCCGCCGATGCCGGCGCCGGCGATCAGTACGGGTGCAGTCATGGCTTATTTGCCGCTCTTCTTGTCGTCTTTCTGGTACGTGGCCAGGCCGGGTTTCAGTTTCTTCTCGTCGAGGAAGGCCTTCATCGCGCCGCCGCGGAATTCGCCGCCGCTGCGCTGGTAGGCGGCATCGGTCTTCGAGTAGATGTAGTCGTTGGACGTTTCCCAGTCCATGAAGCGCACGCGCTTGAATACTTCCTTCGCGGCGCGCAGTACCACCGGGTCTTTCGCCATCAGCGTTTTCGCCAGTTCACGCACGCGCGCCTCGAGTTTGTCGCGCGGCACGGATTCGTTCACGAGGCCCATCTCGGCGGCTTTCTTACCGTCGAAGGTTTCACCGGTCATGATGTAGTACAGCGCGTTGCGCTGGCCCATCGTGTCGGCCACGGCTTTCGTGACGTTGCCGCCCGGGATGATGCCCCAGTTGATTTCGGACAGGCCGAACTTCGCGTCGTCGGCGGCGATCGCGAGGTCGCACGAGGTAAGTGGCGTGAATGCGCCGCCGAATACCCAGCCGTTCACCATCGCAATCGTCGGCTTCGCGTGGAAGCGCAGTTTCCACTGCTGCCACGCAGCCGTTTCCTCGCGCGTGCGCATCTTGAAGGCATCGCTCTGGTTGTCCGTTTCGCGGAAGTATTCCTTCAGGTCCATGCCCGCCGACCAGGCTTCGCCGCGGCCGGTCAGCACGACGACCTTGCAGCGGTCGTCGAGTTCGAGCGCGTGCAGCGTCGCGTACATTTCGCGGTTCAGCGTCGGGCTCATGCAGTTCTTCTTGTCCGGACGGTTGAAGTAGACGAACGCGATGTCGTCGGAGAATTCGACGTCGACGGTGTTGCCCCAGGGCTGGTTGGTATCGTTGCTCATGATGATTTCCTTGTGCGTGAGTGAATGAATGAAGCGATGAGATGAAATTGCGGCGCAGCGCGTCAGCCGAGCCGCTGCAGTTTGTCCAGTGCCGACACGAAGCTCGCGAGTTCGGCCGGCGTGAAGAGCTCGCGAATTCGCTGTTCGTGCCGCGCAATGCGTTTTTTCAGTTTGGCCAGCAGGCTGCGGCCGTCGGGCGTCAGGTGCAGTTCCTGGCGGCGGCGATCGACCGTCGACCGCACGCGCGTGATGAGGCCGCGCAGTTCGAGACGGTCCGTCAGCGCCATCATCGTCGGGCGATCCATGTCGAGCGCACCGGCAACCGCGACCTGCGAAACGCCCGGGTTGCCGTGGATGAGCCAGATGATGGCTGCCTGCTTCTGCGTCAGGTCCAGTCCGGCGACCGATCCGGCGAAATCGCGATGCACTGCAGCCTGTGCGCGGCGCAGGCGATACCCGAGCAGCTCGCCGAAGTCGCCGAAGGCGATGTCGTTGCTGGCTGCCTTTTCAGGCAGGGCTCGGGTTACGGTTGCGGCGCGTGCCATGGCATGGTTCCTGGTGACGGCGGCAATCTACCCGCGCCCGCGCCGCTTCGCAACCGGAATAGTACGTGTTGCAAACAGTTTCACAATGCAACGGACTCTTGATGCCGGTCGCGGTACTGCCCAGCTGCCGGTTTGGAATAGCCTCCAGCCCCGCCTTTGCCGGATGATCCCGGCCGTGCGCCCCACCGTAACCGGAGACTTCCCATGAGCCGCATCCCCACCGCCGCGCCGCCGGTCCTGCTTGCCGTTGCGATTGCAGCGCTTACGCCCGCGTGGGCGCGCGCCGCGGAGTCCGATCCGCGCGCGATATGCGAAGCGCTGGCCCAGGATTCGGCGGACGGATTCCGCGTCGACGCCGCTGAATGGGTCGATGCCGGCAACATGGCTGCCGGCCCTCCGGGCGCAACCGTTGCCGTGCCGGCGCACTGCCTGTTCCGCGTGACGCTCGGCGCGCGCGAAAGCGGCATCGACGGCGTCACGTTCGGCACCGGTATCGAACTGCGCCTTCCGCTCGAATGGAACGGCCGTCTGCTCGTGCAGGGTGGAGGCGGCCTGAATGGCGTGCTGAATCCGGCACTCGGCCAGGTCAGCGGCGCGGACGCTGCTTTGCAGCGCGGCTTCGCCGTCGTGTCGAACGACGGCGGCCATCGCGGCCGCAACAACATCGACTCGCGTTTCGCCGCCGACCAGCAGGCGAAGCTCGACTTCGCGTACCAGGCCGTCGAACGCACTACGCGCACGGCGAAGGACATGCTGATGGATTACTACGGCCGCGCGCCGGAATATTCCTATTTCATGGGCTGTTCCACCGGCGGCCGCGAAGCGATGATGGCCGCCGAGCGCATGCCGCTCGAGTTCGACGGCATCGTCGCCGGCAACCCGTCGTGGAACCTCACGCGCGTCGCGCTGAACCAGGTGTGGAGCCTGCAAACGGTCAACCGCATCGCGCCGCGCGATGCCGGCGGCAATGCGTTGCTGCACGAAGCCTTCACGGATGCGCAGCTGCAGGGCGTCGTATCCGCCGTCACCGCACGCTGCGATGCGCTCGACGGACTCGCCGACGGCATGATCAACGATTTCCAGGCCTGCGATTTCGATCCTGTCGAACTGCAGTGCGGCGCGGCGACGGCACCGGCAAGCGGGCAATGCCTTGCGGCCGAACAGGTGACGGCGCTGAAAGACATCGTCGGCGGTGCGCGCGATTCGAATGGCAATGCCCTCTATGGCCCGACACCGTACGACACCGGCATCGCATTGCCAGCCTGGCGCGGCATGCATCTCGGCAGCGCGACGAATCCGCCTGCTAATGCAGGCCTCGGCCGCGATACGCTGCGCCTCTTCGCGTTGACACCGCAGATGCCTGGGCTCGATCCGCTCGCGTTCGACTTCGACGCGGCGCTCGAACTGACCGCCGAGACCGCGGCGATCAACGATCCCGTCGCGAGGCTGCATTCCTCGTTCGCGGGCCATGGCGGCAAGTTGATCGTGTATCACGGGCTGTCGGACCAGGCCATGTGGGCCGGCCCGCTGATCTCGTGGTACGACGCGCTGCTGCCGCGCGGTGAACAGGGTCCGCAGGACTGGGCGCGCCTGTTCCTCGTGCCCGGCATGACGCACTGCGGCGGCGGCCAGGCCACCGACCAGTTCGACATGCTGACGACGATCCAGCAGTGGGTGGAGGAAGGCACCGCGCCCGATCGCGTGGTCGCGCGCGGCAATGCCTTCCCGGATACGACACGCCCGCTTTGTCCGTATCCGCTGGTTGCGCGTTATGACGGCGGCGACGAGCAGGATGCGGCGAGTTTCAGCTGCCGGTGAGCGAGCTCGGTGTCGCGAACTCGCTCGGGAGGGACTTGGACACCCCACTTTTGGTCCGGTGCACAAGTCGGGGACCGCTAGTGCTTTCCGGGACCGTAGACGCACATCCCTGTGCACTTCGCTTCGCGCCATCCATGGCGCTCAACGTCCCGGAAAGCACTAGCTGTCCCCGACCTCTTCGGCGTCTGCGTTGGTGGGGTGTCACCTCTTGATCGGAGAACGCGTGGAATCTGCGAGGTGGTGGGCATTTGGAGCCAATGATGGCGTGCAAGAAACACAGAGCTCTTGAAGTGGGGTTGTAAAGAATCCGCCCACTTATGTGCTGTGCCGGCTGGCTATCGGCGCTGCTCGTGCTCGTCGAACACACTGGTGTACATCGACGCGTGCCCCCCCACCTTCACTGAAGCCCAATAGGCCGGGACAGGCAGTGCTTTGCCGGGACGTTGAGGGCCAGGGATGGCCCGGGCGAAGTGCACAGGGATGTGCGTCTACGGTCCCGGCAAAGCACTGCCTGTCCCGGCCTATGCACTGAACCAGACAGGTGGGGTGTCCTTGTAATTAAACGAACCTCTTGACTATCCGAGGTGCATTCTCCGTGAACGGGAGATGAGCTTTTTTCTGCTCAAGGCTGCAAGCGTTTGCTTTCGAGCGACCACGCCGGATCCGTGCACAGCACGCAGACGTCGCC
>DASWWP010000080.1:0-12315 GCA_036405915.1 Pseudomonadales bacterium | reverse complement strand
TCGAAACCCGGCACGGGCCGGGTTTTTTCCCTGATGGCAGGTGCGCAGGCCGATTTACAGCGTGAAGCGGCCGTCGGCGATGCCGATCGTGTCGACTTCCGCGCCCATCAGGTCGGCCATGCCAAGCAACAGGTTGGACGTCGGCTCGTCGACCCTCGCCTGCAGATGCCGATTCCCCTGCAGGCGTCCGCCGGCACGGCCCACGAGCAGCGCCGGCACGTTGTGGCGATCGTGTTCAAGGCCGTTGCTCATGCCGGCACCGAAATACAGCAAGGCCGAGTCGAGCAGGCTGCCGTCGCCATCCGGGGTCGTGCGCAGCTTCTCGACGAAGTCGGCGAACTTCTGCATCTGGTAGCCGGTGATGCGGGAGTAGCGCTCGATGCTTTCGTCCGTGTTCTTGTGGTGCGACACGTTGTGATGCGGTTCGTTGACGCCGACGTGCGCGTAGCTGCGCCCGCTGGCTTCGTGGCCTGTCATGAAGCTGAACACGCGCGTCATGTCGCCCTGCCAGGCGAGGTGCATCAGGTCGTAGGTCACCGTCATGTGCGCGTCGAAGTCTTCCGGGATGCCGACCGGGCCGCCCTCGGTGTTCGCGATGACGTTGGCGCGCGACGACAGCTTCTGTATCTGCTCCTCGATGCGGCGGATGTTCGTCATGTACTCATCCAGCAGCGCGCGATCGCCGGCGCCGAGCATGCGTTCGAGGCGTTTCGATTCGTCGAGCACGGAGTCGAGCATGCTCTGCTTCACCTCAAGGCGGCGCAGGCGCTGCTCGGCAGTGCCCGGGTCTCCGAACATGCGTTCGAAGGTCGCCTGCGGGCTGATCGCGACCGGCAGCGGGCTTTCATCGTCGTACCAGGCCATCGTCGCGAAGAACAGGCAGGGATAGTTGTCGCACGCGCCGGCGGACGTTCCCATGTCCTCGGTGCCCAGTTCGAGCGAGCGGAGCGGCGTGTCGCCGGCGATCGCATCGGCGATGTACTGGTCGATCGACTTTTTCGAGCGCAGCTGGTTGAAGTTGCCATTCTCGCTGAGCGGGCCGGCGCCGTTCAGGAAGGCGGCACTTGCACCCATGTGGATGCCGCCCATGTCCTGGCGGCCTTCGGGCGATTTCAGGCGGCTTACCGTCGTCACGTAATCGCGATTCTTCTCGATCGGCTTCATGACGCGCTTGAATGCGAAATCCCTGCCGACTTCATCGGGATGCCAATCGGCAGGGAAAATGCCGTTCGGCACGTAAACGGCGGCAAATCGCAGTTTCTGCGCCGCGGCGGTAAGTGACTGCGCCGTGGCGGCGGGCACCATCGCGTCGAGCAACGGCAGCGCGATGGCGGCACCGGATCCTTTCAGCAACGTGCGGCGATTCAGATGCTTCTTCGTGATGAACATGCGTCATTCCTCCGTGGTCACAACGGTGCTGAGCGTCGATGGCGAACTGTTCGTCCGCATCAGGAATGGGTAACTCTCGACTACACCCAGGACTAAGGACAACAAACTGTAATCCTGCTCGGCCGAGCGGCGGACGATCGCGCGCACGATCGGCATGTCGCGCGCTTCGAGGCCGCGGCCGAGCGCGTAAATGAGCAGCTTTTCGGCGACCGTGCTCGCGAAGAGGTCCGGATCGCGCAGCAGGGCTTCGCGCAGGGCCTGCGGACCGCTCGCCACGGTGCCGTCGAGAAGGACGCCCGACGCATCGATCGGCAGGCCCTCGCGCGTCGTCGTGCGCCACGAACCGTCGACGTCGAAGTTCTCGAGCGCGAAGCCGACGGGGTCGATGACGTTGTGGCACGCGGAGCAGGCCGGATCCGCGCGATGGCGTTCGAGCTGTTCGCGGACCGTCGACGGGCGATCGGTCGGCGCACTGGCTTCGAGTGCCGGCACCGTTGCCGGCGCGGCCGGCGGCGGGTTGTTCCAGAATTCAGTGAGGATGAACTTGCCGCGCATGATCGGAGACGTGCGGCTCGTCGCCGATGTCAGCGCCAGGATGCTGCCATGGCCAAGCAGGCCACGACGGTTCGGATCGCTGACCGGCACCTTGCGGAAGCGCGCGCCGTACACGCCACTGATGCCGTAGTGCTTCGCGAGGCGTTCGTCGGCGAAGGTGTAGTCGGCCGTCAGCAATTCGTGCACGGGGCGGTTTTCGCGCAGCACATGCGCGAACAGCATTTCCGTTTCCGTGCGGAAAGCCTTGCGCAGGTTATCGTCGAAGTCGGGAAACATCAGCAGCGCGGGCCGTGCCCGCATCTCGAGATTGCGAAGCTGCAGCCACTGGCCGACGAAGTTGTCGATGAAGGCATCGGATCTTGCATCCCCAAGCATGCGGCGCACCTGTGCTTCGCGCGTTTCCGCATCGTCGAGCGCGCCGCCCGCAGCGAGTTGGCGCAGCTCGGCATCGGGCGCCGACGACCACAGGAAGAACGACAGCCGCGATGCGAGTGCGATGCCGTCGACCGGACTGTCGGCGCCGGGCGCCGCATCAGGGGCATCGGTTTCGACGCGGAACAGGAAGAACGGACTGACGATGAGGCGTGCCACCGCGGCACGAATGCCCGCGTCGAAGTCGCCACCGTTCGCGCGCGCATCCTCGTAGAACTCGAGCGGCGCCTGGATGTCGTCTGCCGTGGCCGGACGCCGGAATGCCTGCTCCGCGAGAGTCGACAGTATGCGCTGCGCGCAGGCTGCTTCTTCGTTCGCGGCAGCCGGTTCGCACACGAGTATGCGTTCTCGCGGCGCCATGTTGCTGACGCCGCTCGCGTTGTACGGCCCTTCGACCATCGCCTTTTCGAGGCGCGGCATGCCGGAAGGATTGTGGATCTCGAGCGAGTCGCGGTCCGTCGGCTGCCACGAATTCTGCTCGGTACCGACGCGCTCGCGCCACGTGAAGATCACTTCATGCGGACCAGCCGTGACGGCGATGCGCGGCGATGTCAGCTTTTCATCGACGACCTTGATGACGTCGTTGAAGTTCTTCACGCTGATCTCGTGCTGCTCGGGGCCCCCGATCTCGCTCGTGTAGACGAGCTCACGGTCGACGTAGACGCGAAACTCGTGCGGGAGATCGTGGCCCTCGATGCCGAAGTAACCCTCGGCCACGCCCTGCAGCGGCCGCGCGGAGAACACGTATTCGCCATCGGCCGGGAAATAGTGCGTGGCCTTGACGCCGCCGCGCGTGCCGAGCGGCATTCCCGCGAGATACTTGTCCTGCGTCGTGTCGAACGGAATCGTGTAGGTCGTCATGCTCTGCGCGGCATCCGGGTTGCCAAGGGCCAGGTCGGCGACGCGCAGGCCGACCGTCATGTAGCGATCGAGCAGCATCGGGGAGGTGCGCAGCAGCTCGCCGATGTTATCGAAGCCGTGGTCGCCGCCGTCGCTCGGCAGCAGTTCGGTGAGGTCCACGTCGATGCCGAGCAGGTCGCGGATCGCATTCTGGTATTCGGCGCGGTTAAGGCGGTGGATAGTCGTCGTGCCGGCATACGGTTGCGCGAAGGCGGCTTCGTCGAGCGTGCGTTCGAGCGCAGCGACGAGGCGTTTGCGTGCGGCGGCGTCGGGCTGGTCCTGGTCACGCGGCGGCATCGCGCCGATTTTCAGCTTGCGCAATACCTTTTCGAAAACGTCAGGCTTGTCGTGGACATCCTCCGGACGCATGCCCTCGAGTGCGAGGCCGCCGCGGAAGTCGTCGAAGCTGTGGCAGTCCATGCAATAGTCTTCGAACAGCGTCCATTCGGTGGCGAGCGCGTCGGGCACGCCCTGCGCCTGCGCGACGCCCGCAATCGCGGCGGCCAGTGCGCCGACGGTGTACAACCAGGGTCTCACCATCCTCATCGTGCGGAACCCCCGCTTCTCGCCGCTGCAAGCTCCTGCTGCTCAAGCTGCCCTTGCGCATGCTGCCCCGCGAGCTCCTGCAGCAACGCAGCCATCTCCAGCGGTTGCATCAGCGGCTCCTTGAAGTAGAAGCCGGGCGTGGCTTTCGGCGCTTCCATCTTCGCCACGGCCTGTTGCGGCGTGAGTCCCCCCTTATCCTGTGCGTCGAGGGATGCGCCGTGCGCGACGAGTGCCCGCACGATGCCTGGATGCAAAGCCTTGGCCGCGAGGTGCAGCGCGGTTTCACCGTTCGGGTCGGCGACATTCGGATCGGCGCCCGCGGCGAGCAACACGTCGACGGCCGCAAGCGTGTCGCGGTTGCCGGGCTCACGGAAATCGGGAGGCCCGTAACGCAAGTCGTTCGGGCCGCCTGCAACGCCGACGCCCTTGCCGCCGTTGATGGCCATCATCAGCGCCGTCTTGCCGACGTTGCCCTTCGGCACTGGATTGAGGTCCGTAGGATCGATGATCGCTTCCTGCGGTGACCATGCGGTGTCGGCGCCATGCGCCAGCATCAGCTTCAGCCCGTCGACATCGGCGGCGATCGCCGCGCGAAAGAACGACGTCGAGTTCGCCTTCGTGTCGCAGCACATCGAGGCATTGTGCATCTGCACGCTGAAGGGCTTGTCGGGATCGGCGCCAGCTTCGAGCAGCAGGCGCGTGAGGTCGAGCGCGCTCAGCATGTTGGGATGGTCGGCGCGGTATACCGTGCCGTCGCGCGCGCGCCAGTCCGTCGTCGCATCGCGCATTTCGGTTATGTAGAACAGCGAGCCATCGTTGGCATCTGCGCCGAGGGCGAGCAGCTTCGCGGCGATGTCGAAGCGGTCGTTCACGATCGCAAGCATCATCGGCGTCGAGCCGTCGCCATTGCGCGCGTCGATGTCGGCGCCATGGCCAAGAAGCAGGTCGATCATTTCCTCATTGCCGTCGCGCGCGGCCCAGTGCAGGGCGGCGAAACCGCCCGTCGGAAAGTCGGCGTTCTTGCGTTCACTGAGTCCGGACACGCGCGCCTGCATGTTCGGGTCGGCGCCGGCGTCGAGCAAACGTTTTGCGACGTCGACATGGCCTTCTGCAACGCTCCACATCAGCGCAGTCTGATGATCGACCGGATCGGTGGCATTCAGCCCGGCACCGGCGTCGAGCAGCCGTTGCACCGCATCGACGTTTCCGGCGCGCGCCGCGGCCATAAGCGGCGTTTCGGTTTTCGGTTCTGCCTCCGCGACGCGCGCCCCGTGCGCTAGCAGCAGCGAGACGATGTGTGCGTCGCCGAAGCGGCTGGCCTGCAGCAGCGGCGTGATGTCGAGATCGTTCGCGCGATTCGGATCCGCGCCCGCTTCGAGCAGCAACTGCACGAGTTCAAGCGACGAGTGATAGACGGCCCACAGCAGCGGCGTCGTGCCATCGGCTTCGGGGAGATTGACGTCGGCACCGCTCCCCAACAACTGCTTCGACGCGGCGACGTCAGCCGCGCGCGCAGCTTCGGCAAGTGTGTCGGAGGCATGGGATGGGGATGAGAGGCTACTTGCGAGGATCGTCGCCAGTGCCGCTACCAGCACGACAGTGATTTCCTGCCGTGGCCTGACCTTCGTGTTCCGTACGAGCGTCATACGTACAACCCCCCTTCATTATTGTTATGGGGCATCGGCGGGCGCCGCTGGAGTCTGCAGCCATGGGCTGCGGGACGACGAGCGATGCAGCAAAGCGATGCAATGGGCAGCGGTACTACGTGGCTGACGATTTTCGATTATCCGCAGGCCCGATTAAACTGCAAGAATTCCCTCAAAGTCGCCGGGAATAATGCCGCAGCATCGCCAGGCGAAATCAAACCGATCGGTTCGGATTTGGCCGCAGCACTGGAACGAACGTCAGGAATACTCGAGCAGGGCATCATTGAATGCCTCGCTCGAATGTCCCGCTACCCGCACATGGATTCGCGAAGCACTGCGGGAAGCTCATCTGTAACGTCATCGCGTCGAGCCACATAGTGACCCGGCAGCGAAGTCGATGGAGATACCGGGTTAATGCGGCGGCTCCGCACGCGGATAAATTCGCAGGCGTAAGGCCGATCATCTCTTACACGTCACCGGCGCACCGATGCTGCTGGTTCGGTACGCAATGCGGTATCTCACGGTATCGCGGAGATGACGAGCGGATATGCGCTCCAGTCGCAGCGAAAACCCGTCGTTTCAGGCTGGCACATGCGCGGCCAGCCTGCACGCTCCCAGTAGGCGACGAGCCCGGCATCGTGCAGTAACTGGCGGAAGCTGGCCTGACGGCGCGTGTCATCGAATACCGGCAACCATGCCCAGAAGATACCGCTCCACACGTCGCGCGTTGCGCTGCGCAACAGGTCGACGGCAGCGTCATGATCGTTCAGCCGCGCAGCGAGTGCCGCGTAGTACAACGTTTCGATCGAACTGGTCGCGGCCTCCGGCTGGTAAGCGCGCACGGCAGCGCTTACGACATCTGCATCGGCGGCCTGTGCGAGCACGTCACGCAGAGTGTCGGATATGCCGACCAGGTCATCGACATCCTGCGGCATCTCGTAGCGCCCCAATGCAAGCAACACGTTCACGGTATCGCCCCACCACTGGCCGTGCAGTTCCTGGCCGGTGGCGAATTTCGCGCGTGCGGTGTCGCGACGCCCCGCCAGTTCGTGCGCCGCCATCAGCAGGCCGCGCGCGTAAGGATTGACGAGATCCGTCAGCAACGTTGCTTCGTAAATGTCCGCCGCCTGCTCGAAATCGCCACGCGCCAGCAGCACGAGGCCAACGAATTCGAGCCGCGAGCGCGGCGCATTCATGTCCTGCAGGACGTCGATGGCCGCCGCGGCGCCGCTCCAGTCCCCACCCGCGGCGAGCGCGGCGGCCTTCAGCGCGTAGCCTTCGCCGTGCTGCGGCGCGACGTCGATCATGCGGTTGGCATGCTCCAGTGCCAGCTCCGCGTGCCGGCGCCCATTCAGGCCGGGCAGCGGGGCCGCGATCAGCATGATGTTCACCGACGCGAAGGTGTCGAGCGCGTCGTAAAAATCGGGATCGAGCGCTATCGCTTTCTGCGCGAGACGCCATGCATCCGCATGTTGCTGATGGCCGAGCGCATTGCGTGCCGCGCGGTTGAAGCGATGGGCTTTCAGCTGTTCGGTCGGCAGCGTGGCGAAGTCGACACTGTCCGTGTTCGGCATCTCGGCCTTCATCGCGGTGGCGACGTTGCGTGCGATATCGCCCTGCACGGAGATCGTCTCCGCGAGATCATGCCGGGCGATGTCGTACGTGCCGGCCCACGTCGTGAGACCCGAGCTCACGTCGAGCAGCTGCAGGCTGATGCGGGCCTCCGTGCCAGCGGGCCGGATCGTGCCGGACAGGATCGACTCGACGCGGAGCACGCGCGCGAGGTCCAGGATCGACGAACCGCCTTCCTGGAGCGCCAGCACGCTGCTGCGCGCGATGACATGCAGGCTCGGAATCTTCGTCAGCTCGCTGATGACTTCGTCGTGCAGGCCGGCCGTGAACAAGGGGTCGTAATCCTCGCCGAGCGTCACCAGTGGCAACACGGCGATCGAATTCGGAATGCGGCTGTCGGGCCTTGGCACATCGCTGATCCCCAGCGGCGACCAGTTGCCAGCCTTCTCCGGCACCTCCCCTGCCACATCCGGCCGCGACCACACCGCCAGCCCGACGACGATCGCCACGGCCAGCGCCAGCGCCTGTACGGCCCACAATCGCGGCAGGGCAGCACTGCGGCCGCGCGCCGCGGAAGCGCGCGGGCACTCGCCACCGGGCGTGACACCGGCAATCCGCTTCTCGACCGGCGCGATGAAACAGTAGCCGCGACCCGGCACGGTGCGGATGAAGTGGCTTTCGCTAGGGTTGTCGTTCAGCGCCTTGCGGATCGTCGAGATCGCCTGCGTGAGATTGTTCTCCTCGACGAACAACTGCGGCCACACGGCCTCGAGCAGCTCCTCGCGCGAGAGGACCTCCCCGTGCCGTTCAAGCAGCAATGTCAGGGCATCGAGGGGACGCGCACTCAGTGCGACGGGGTTGCCTTGTTCGTCTCGGAGCTTTTTCTGCCGGGCGTCGAGCTGGAAACCGGCGAAGTGATATTCGATGGCGGTGTCGTAGTGCACGTGCGCCCCCTGCAGGAACAAGCTTTGTTGTTTTTATTGATGCTTCCTGCACTCGTTGATATCCCGCTCGCATCGTGGCACAGGTCGCATGCCATCATTCTTTACCCAGTCGGAAGCTCGCCATTCCCAAGCGGCACGCAGGCCGGGCCACGCGGCCTGAAAGCCCCTTACGCGCGAGGTTCACAGCTTTTCAGAAGATTTGACCGCCTCTTTAAGGCTTGCCACATCCGGCCACCCATAGCTTCGACGCGCCACTGCGCATGCAGGGCTCTGGCCTCCGTGCCAGACCTACCTGATAACAAGAACAACGGAGAACAAGAATGAAAAAAGACAATGTGTTCCCATCCGGGAGAAAGCTGCTTTGCACCACCATCGCAGCTGTGTTGGGCACAGGTTTTGGCTCAGGGTTCGTACCGGCCGCGTACGCAGCCGACGCTGAAGTAGCGGACGACGACCTCGAGGAAGTCGTCGTCACCGGGTCGCGTATCGTCCGCCGCGACCTTGAAACCAACAGCCCCCTTCTCACGATCGACATCCAGCAGTTCGAAGACAACACCTTTATATCCGTCGAGGAAGCGCTGAACGACCTGCCGCAGTTCATGGCCGGCGGCGTCGGCATGAGCGCATCTGCCGTCACGAGCATGCAGGCTGCCAATGGCCTCGAGGGCGGTCTTGGCTCGGGCGATGCCATGAACTCCACGCTGTTGCCGAACAATGCCCAGGCCCTGGGTGTCGTCGTACCCGGCGCAGCCAACGTCAACCTGCGCGGCCTTGGAGCAAACCGCTCATTGACGCTGATCGACGGCCACCGTGCGATGCCGCTCAACGCCTCGATGATCGTCGACCTGAACACCATCCCGTCGATCGCCATCGGCGGCATGGAGGTCATTACCGGCGGCGCATCGGCCGTTTACGGCGCCGATGCCCTTGCGGGTGTCACGAACATCAAGTTCCGCGATAACTACGAAGGCATGCAGGTACGCGTGCGCGGCGGCACGAACGAGGTCGGCGACGGCGACGAATACCAGCTCGGCGCGCTGCTCGGCGCCCGTTTTGCCGACAACCGCGGCAGCGTGATGTTCGGCATCGAGTACAGCAAGCGCGAGGAAACGCTGTGGGCCGAGCGCGACCACTTCCGGGAAGTCATGGAGTCGCAATATTCGAACTCGGGCGACTACCTGTTCGCATGGGATCCGTATTTCTCCTCCGGGGCGACGACCGGCACCTTCAACACCTTCCAGAACGCGTGGAATGGTGGCGCACCGTCGCAGGCTGCCATCGCCGCCGTGTTTCCCAACAACAGCTGCCCCGGCGGAACGACCGCCTGTATCGCCAACACGACGACTGGTGTACCGCATGCCGGCAACGGCTGGGCCTTCAACCCGGATGGCACGATCTACACGCGCTCGTCGCAGATCGTGACCGGCACCGGCCCGTCTGCCGTCACGACGTATTACGGTCCGCAGGGTTACAACCAGTCGACCGCCGCGACGCTGGCGAACCCAATGGAAGTGACCTGCGCCTTCACGGCGAACGGCACCAGCGCCGATGCCGATTTCCCCGGCGAACCCTGCAATCCGCAGGTCAACCGCGTGGACTGGGCCAAGTGGGTGTCGAGCCCGCGCGACTCCTACAACATGTTCGCGCGCGCGACCTTCGACATCACCGACACCACCGAGGCCTATACGAACTTCCACGTCGCCTCGTCCAGCACGTTCACGCGCCGCGAACCGGCGCCGCTGCTCGGCGGTTTCGGCGTGATCATTCCGTTCGACTCGACGGCCGACGGCAGCCAGGTGTACCTGCCGTCCGTAAACCTCAACACCGGCGCCACGAGACCCGAATACCGCACCGGCGGCACGAAGGGAACGACGTGCTCCCCGACCGGCGGCTGCACGATGTCCGAGGCCTTCCCGGTACCGGCCGAACTGCGCACGCTGCTCGAATCGCGTGCAGCGGCGCCGAACATCGGCACGACCGGCCCGAACGCCAACAACCCCTTCCGTGGCCTGTCGGAATGCAACGAATACGTACTGGCCAACTCCGCCGGTCCCGGCGTGTTGACCAACCCGGCCTCCGGCGCCATGTACACCGTGCAGATCGACCCGAACACGGGCCAGGCACTGAACAGTTGCGGCCCCAACGCCGGCTGGCAGTTGAATGACCAGCCGGAGTGGCTGCCGCCGCGCGGCACCGAGAACACGGCGAACCTGTTCCAGATCGCCCTGGGCCTGCGCGGCGACGTCGGCATCTCCGACTGGACCTGGGATCTGTATACCTCGCATGGCACGTCGGAGACACAGACGAACTACGTCGGCTTCCAGTCGATCAGGAACTACCAGAAGCTGCTGTCGGCGCCGAACTACGGCAAGGGTTATTCGGAAACCGGTCCGGCCTCGAAATATCTCACGTGCCAGAGCGGCCTGAATCCCTTCGACCCGAACCTGCAGGTAACGCAGGACTGCATCGACGCGATCATCATCAACCCGGTGGACCGCAACACGATGCAGCAGCGCATCTGGGAACTCACCGCGCAAGGCCACGTGATGAACCTGCCGGCGGGCGAAGTGCGCGGGGCAGTCGGCAGCACGTATCGCTGGAATGCCTTCGTGTTCCAGCCGGACGTGATGGTCGATCGCAACTACATCGGCGACTACTCCGCGGGCGCGTTCGGTTCGGGCCGCCTGGATGAAGAAGTGTCGGTTAAGGAAGTCTACGGCGAGTTGCTGATTCCGCTGCTGAACGACCTGCCGCTGATCCAGACGCTCGAAATGGAACTTGGCGCGCGCTACTCGGAGTACAGCACCGGCCAGGAAGTGACGACGTACAAGATCCTCGGCAGCTGGGCACCGGTCGACTCGCTTCGCATCCGTGGCGGTTATAACCGCGCCGAGCGCGCGCCGAACATGTCCGAGCTGTATGCCACGCCGAACGGCAGCGCACAGTTCGGCTCGTTCCCTAACGACCCCTGCCGCAACAACACGCAGGGCGCACTGACCGCGTTCCCCGGACCGACGGAAGGCACCACCGTGAACAACACCGACACGACGGATCCCGCATTCCGCGCGCAGCTGCAGGCCCTGTGTTCGGCGCACATCAATGCATGGGGCGGCAACAACGTGTCCGAGTTCCATGCGGATCCGGACGGCTGGAACGTCGCCGGCGGTGGCTCACTCGTCGTAGGCAATCCCGACCTGCGCAACGAACAGGGTGACACCTGGACCCTCGGCGCGGCCTTCACGTCGCCGTGGGGCCATCCGTTGCTCGAGCGCCTGACCGGTACCGTGGACTGGTACCGTGCACGCGTCACCGATCCGGTGGAACTGTTGCAGATTTCGACCATCGTCAACAGCTGCTTCAACATCAACGGCCTGAACCCGAACTTCGAACTCGACGATCCGCTCGGCTTCTGCTCGTTGATCGAACGCGACCCCGGTACCGGCGGCATCCAGCGCGCGTACATCGAGTACGCGAACCAGGGCCGTCTGCAGATCGAAGGCGTGGACGTCAGCGTGCGCTGGGGCGCGGCGTTGGCCGACCTTGGCATCGACAGCATTCCGGGCACGCTGTCGCTGAATACCAACATGAACTTCCTGCTGGAACAGACGCAACGCTACGGCGTAACCGGCCTCGGCGACTATGCCGGCTACGGCGGCGCCGCGAAATTCCGTGCCAGCAGCGGCCTCACGTACAGCTGGGATCGCCACCGCCTCACGCTGCAGTACAACTATCGCGAAGGCACTGACAGCAACACGACGTTTGCCACGGTGGCGAACACGGACGGCACCACGTCGCCGAATCTGCAGCGCAACGCCGTTATCACCGGGTACAAGGACACGCACCTGTTCAACCTGACGGCGAGCACGATGCTGTACGACACCAACGTGTCGTTCAGCATCAGCAACCTGTTCGACAAGAAGCCGCGCCCCGGTGGATATGACATCCGCGATCCGCGTGCCGGCTTCGGCTCGTTCAGTCCCTTCGACGACCTGAACGGCCGGCGCTATTCGTTCAACGTCACGCGGGAGTTCTGAGCCGCAACGCGATCCTGCGTGGCGGCGGCGCAATGCCGGCGCCACGCAGGAAGCACCATCCTGATTCGCTTGTGCGACCCGGACCGTGCCGGGACGAGTGGAGAAGGAGCTTGGGCGGGCCGGAACACCCGCCTTTTTTTATGGCCACAAAAAAGCCCGGTCGATGCCGGGCTATCTGTCTGTCGGACCCTCATGGGCCGCACGTGGGATCGACCCAGGACGCCGTTACCCCTCGCAGTCCAGGGCCAGCGTGTCGTGCGCGGCCTTCAGTTCATCGAAGGCGTCACATAGCTCTTT
>DASWWP010000079.1:0-10996 GCA_036405915.1 Pseudomonadales bacterium | reverse complement strand
CCGGTACGCGTGCCGCCATCGGCATTCGTGCCGCCGCACGGCGCGATCTTCTGCGGATCGCCCATTTCATCCTGCTCGATCCACGAGGCCGGCGCCTCGAGATAGAAATGCGCCTGTGCGCCCGCGGCACTGAGGCTAAGCGCCATCGCAAGGCCCGCCCGCACGAACTTCTTATTCATATGCACTCCTGTCTGAGAGCCGGTGTGTATGCCGGATATGAGGAAGGGGTCAGATCCCCTGGCATTCAGGTGACCGTGACCCCTTCAGTGGTCTTTCGCGCAAGACGCTCAGCGCGTCAATGCGTTCTGGCTATGCCTATCAGGCGCCTTTCGGCCAGACGAACTCCGGACGCAGGCCCGCGTATACGGGGCGGCCATCGCTCGGCTTCGGTGCGCCGGCAGCCGGATCATAGAATGCGTGGTACGTGGCGGGCAGCTTGCTCGCGTCGTAACCCATCAGGTTCGGCACGACGACGCGGATGCGCTTCTGCTTGTCGTCGAGCATGATCGGCGTACCACAGGTCTCGCATACGCACAGCTCGAGCGGGCCGTTCGGGTTCTGGTCGTTGAACGGCATGCGCTTCAGCGAATCGGCGCCGGCAACGTTCAGGTCGCCGTGGTTGAAGAACACGACGTGGGTCGACGGCTGGCCGGTGACGCGCTTGCACACGGAGCAGTGGCAGGTGTGGTTGTCGATCGGATCCTTGTCGGAACCGGTGGCATGGTGGGCGCAGCCACCGGAATATTTTTGTGCCATTGAACTATCCCTCTGTTGATAGATTGGTATTGCTACGTTAGCGGGGGCAAGAATAGACGGGGTAGCCTCCCAAAATCCACCGGTCCAATACGCCGGATGGCGAAAAATTGCCAAGGACCCCCGGGGCTGTACCGCTTGACGCTGCCAGGGCGTCGAAACATTGCGTTAACATGCCGCCCCTTTCCCACCATGCCTCAAACAGGAAGCTTCATGAAACAGTTCGCAAACGTCAGTGTCGTCAAGGCAGCCAACATCTATTTCGACGGCAAGGTCACCAGCCGCACGGTGCTATTCCCCGACGGCAGCAAGAAAACGCTCGGCATCATGCTGCCCGGCGACTACGAATTCGGCGCGGACCAGAAGGAAACGATGGAAATCCTGTCGGGCACGCTCGATGTACAACTGCCCGGCAGCAACGAATGGAAAGCTTTCACCGGCGGCACGAACTTCATCGTGCCGGCCGGAACGCGTTTCAAGCTGAAGGTCCAGACGATCACGGACTACTGCTGTTCGTACGAATGAGGCGTGGCGCGCGGCGCGCGACCTCGCGGGCAGCAGCTTGGCCCGCCGACGTCAGCGCACCGTGAATCGCGCAAGTTCGCGCTTCGGTTCCTCCCATTCGGGAGCCAGTTCGGACGCGAGCTTGTAGTCGTAATAGGCTTCGCGCACGTGCCCCATTTCCTCGTGCGCGACGCCACGATTGAAATGTGCGCGTGCCGGTTCCGGTGCGCCGAGCTCGATGCCGCGGTCGAACGAGGCAATGCTGTCCTCCCAGCGCTGCATCGCGACGAGCGTGTAGCCCCGATTGATGTGCGCAGCGGCGAGCGTTGCAGATGCGGCGATCGCGGCATCGAAATCCGCGAGCGCTTCCTGAAGCTTGCCTTCCTCGAACAGCAGAACGCCGCGGTTGTTGTAGCTGCCAGCAAGGTCAGCCGGCAGCGTTGCGCGGTCCTGGATCGCGAGCGTGCAGATTTCGATCGGCGTGTTTCCCATGCGCGAGCCGGTCAGCGTGATCGGGGCCGCATCGTCGACATTGTGTGCTAGCGACGAACACATTTCCGCGTAGCCGCCGTCGATGAATGTCACGTCCGTGCCAGTCGCTGCAGTCGCACCTGACGCGATGGCACCCGCGACCATCGGTACTGGCAGCATGCGAATGACGTGGCTGAAAAGTCGGGAAATGTCGTTAGTGTTCATGGGCATCCTCCATGGGCGCCTGATGCGATGGAAACAAAGGACCGTACCCCGCAAACTTTGTTGCAACGGCACGCACAGCCTACCGCAGCCGTGGTCGTGCCGGAATTACTGCGATTGCCTCTACAATAGCGCGCTTTGGCAGGTGGGCACTTCGTTATGAACGCATGGCAACGCTGGTTGCAGGCACCGCAGACGCTCGGCTTCCGCCGCTTCCTTTTCCAGGTACACCTGTGGGCCGGCATCGGCCTGGGGCTGTACGTACTCGCCATCAGCCTTAGCGGCAGCGCCCTCCTGTTGAAGTCGCCGTTCTACGCGGCCTTCGAACCCAGGTATCTCGACCCCCCGCCACCGGCGGATGCCGAACCGCTCGATGACGATGCCGTGGCGGCGCGCATGGCGGAACTCTATGCAGGGTACGAGATCGGTTTCACGTCGCCGCCTTTCGAAGAAGGCCGTGCGTACTATGTCGTGCTGAATCGCAACGGCGAGTACTTTCCGCATTACTTCAACCATTACACCGGCGAAGACCTCGGCCCGGCAAACCCATGGCCGATCAAGAGCGTGGAATGGCTGGCGAACATGCACGACGACCTGTTCCTCGACCGCACGGGCCGGATCGTGAATGGCGTTGGCGGACTGCTGTTCGTGCTGATGAGCCTGACCGGCATCGTGCTGTGGTGGCAGGGTCGCGCGCGCTGGCACGAAGGCCTGTTGCCATGGCATCGCGGCAGCACGCGGCCCGTCCTGTGGCAGTTGCACAGCTTCGTCGGGTTCTGGACCCTGTTGTTGATGCTGGCATGGGGTGTATCCGGGTTCCAGCTCGGCTTTCCGCGCGCGCTCGATCCGCTGATCGATCTGTTCGATCGCGACCTGAACGACATGGAACGCCCCACCGCCCTTTTGCGTTTCTTCCGCAACGTTCACTTCGCACGCTATGGCGGTGGCACGCTTGCGAACTGGATGTGGATCGTCGCCAGCTTCGCGCCAACCTTGCTGTTCGTATCGGGATTCATTCTCTGGTGGAAACGCGTCGTCCGCAGGAATCGCACATCGTCCGCCGGGCTGAACAAATGCTGAATCCAGCAACGTAAATACGACAACCGGCCCCTCCGCGACTTGCATCGGCGCGGCCTCTCGCTGACGATGGCCTTCGTGCAGTATGCGAATCACCGCTCGCAAAATGTGGAGAAATTGTGGTTCTCGCACGGGCCTTCGCGGAAGCAATTGATCGGCTGCTGGATTCCAGTAATGATGGCGCGGTTTTTTCCAGCTCAATCAAAACAATACCGGGCTTTTCACTGAAAACCCGGACGCACATGACGAGGGTAACGTGAAACATTTCTCACTTAAAACCATTGGCGCCGCAGTGGCGCTTGCGTTGCCGCTGGCCGCAGCCGGTCCGGCATTCGCCGCTGAAGACATTCCGAACCTGAGCGGCGTGTGGCAATGGGGCGGCTGCGTCGGTCCCGATGGCCAGGTAGGCCAGGGCTTCGGCGGCGGCTTCACCTGCATGTTGCTCGAAGAAGACGATGCGCGCCTCACCGAACGCGCGAAGGCGTATCGCGACGCATTTGAAGAAGCAGCGCAGCCGAAATACGACTGCGCGCCGATCTCGATCCCGCACATGTGGACCGATCCCTACTCGCACCAGATCGAACAGCTGGAAGACCGCGTGATCTTCACGTACGGCAAGGACGACGTCGTGCGCACGGTCTGGCTCGAAGGCCATGACCATCCCAAACCCGCCGTCAACGAATTCTTCTACTTCGGCCACTCGATCGGCCGCTACGAAGACGGCAAGCTGATCGTCGAGACGAGCAAGTTCACGTTCGATCCGCAGGGCCTGAACGCCGACTTCAAACTCGCATCGACCACGCAGAAGAAAGTGACCGAAGTTTACTCGCTCGTGGATGACAAGCTCGACCTCGTCGTCACGACGATCGACCCTTTCATGCTGAAGGAGCCGTGGATCTACCACGTCCGTTCGGAGCGTGACGAGTTCCCGCT
This sequence comes from Pseudomonadales bacterium, assembly GCA_036405915.1. Classification (GTDB taxonomy): domain Bacteria; phylum Pseudomonadota; class Gammaproteobacteria; order Pseudomonadales; family Pseudohongiellaceae; genus CAILUG01. Next base: position 7,036 of record DASWWP010000079.1, on the reverse strand, counting down.
GTCGCTGCCGTGGGCCTGCGACGCCGAGGCTTCGCGCGACATCCTGAAGCTGGCGCCGAGCGACTACCCGAACGATCCGCCGGTCGAGCGCATCCAGTACCCTTGATTAGTTTTGGAGACCTGACATGAAATTCGTAAATACTCTCTGCGCAAGCCTTGCCCTCACCGTTGCCGCCGCTGCGGCGTTCGCGCATCACAGCACGAACGGCATCTATGACGAAGAGCGCGAACTGGAACTGACCGGCAAGGTCATTTCGTGGAAATTCATCAACCCGCATCCGACGCTGAAGCTTGAAGTCGTCAACGAACAGGGCGTGGCCGAGGAATGGGACCTGAGCTACGGCGGCTCCGCCGTGACGCATCTCGTGCGCCGCGGTTACACCGCCGACACCTTCAAGCCGGGCGACGTGATCAAGGCCACCGGCCATCCGGCGCTGCTCGAAGGCGCGCGCGGCCTGCTGATGGAAGGAACCGGCGACCCGGTCCGTGAAGACGGCACGGCGATCATCCAGCGCTGATTTCCGCCGCTGAGTTCGACTGCACAGGTTAACGAAGGCCCGGATCGCGAGACCCGGGCCTTTTCATTTGCGCCGCAGTCGCCGTCTCACATCGACGACACGACCTCGAAGCCGCCGAAGATGGCCCGCTGGCCGTCGAACGGCATACCCAGCGAGTGCATGCGGGGGTCGTTCATGACCTTCGGCATGCCTGCATCGCGCACCGCTTTCGACGGCCACGTCACCCAGCCGAACAGGATCGCTTCGCCCTCCTTGCGCTGCACCGCCAGGTGCATCGACGTGACCTTGCCTTCCGGCACGTCATCGCTCCAGCAATCGACGACCTGCAAGGCACCATGCTCCTTGAAGATTTTCCCGACCTGCCGCGCGAACTGCGTGAACTGTTCCCGGTTGCCTGCCGATACCGGCGCCATGAAGCCATCTGCGTATGTCATGTGTGCCTCACTATTCGTGATGTCGCGGCCCGATGCCGCCACTGCAGGATAGTCGAACGCCGTTGCGCGAAATCGACACGGCCCATGGTGGATTCTTCACGCGCCGATCACGACAATTACCGCATGTGCAGGAGCCGTCCATGAAACGTGCGAACAAGCCCGGAACCGTGCCGTTGTCGCGCGCCCTGTCGAAACTCGGCCTTGCGTCGCGCACGCAAACCGTCGAGTGGATCGCGGCGGGCAGGCTGGCGGTGAATGGCCGCGTGTGCCGCGATCCCGCGCTGCCGGTGGTGCCGGAGCGCGACCGCTTCGCACTGGATGGCCAGGACCTCGCGCCGCAAGCACGCACGTGCATCGTGCTGCACAAACCGAGGGCCTACGTGACAACGCGCAGCGACGAAAAAGGCCGCAAGACCGTATTCGACCTGCTGCCGGCCCCCCTGCAGCACCTGCACGCCGTCGGCCGGCTCGACATGCACACGAGCGGCCTGCTGCTGCTGACGAACGATACGCGGCTGTCCAGTGGGCTGACCGATCCTGCCAACGCCGTGCCGCGCGAATACGCCGTCAGCGTCGATGGAAAAATCGACGACGATACGATCGAGCTTTTGTTGCGGGGAATCGAGGACGATGGCGAACTCCTGCGCGCGAGCGCCGTGCGTGTGCGCAAGCTCAGTGGACGCGAGTCTCACCTGTTCGTCACGCTGCACGAGGGACGCAACCGCGAACTGCGGCGGCTGTTCAAGGCCGCCGGTCATGAGGTCAACAAGCTGAAGCGGCTCGCATTCGGGCCTGTTGACCTTGGTGAACTCGGCAGCGGCAACTACCGCACGCTGGACGCTGGAGAAATCGCCGCGCTCGAAGACGCGATTCGCGTGGGCACGACCCGATGAGCGCCAGCAACCGCGGCGGAATTCCGATCTTGATGCCAGCGCGGCTCAGGCGGTAGTCGTTCCCGCCTCCACCTGGTGGTCGAGATGCGCGATCAGGTCGGCCGGCAGTTGCAGGCGATGGCCGAGCGCCTGCAGGTAGGCGCGCTCGGCAACGTGGTCGGGGTCGATCGCCAGGCGCGATACGAGGTAGATCTCCGAAGCCTGTTCGATGCCGCTCGCCGCGGCCGCGATCGCAGCAGGGTCTGCAGGCTGCGACAGCGCGTCGAACACGAAAGCCTTGCTTTCGGCATCGAGGCCCATCTTCTCGACCTGCTCGAAAATGTGTTTCTGTTCGGCGCCGTCGATATGGCCATCGGCCTTCGCCGCGCCGATCATCGCCTTGACGAGTACGAGCTCGAAGGGCTGTCCACCGATCGCAACGGTGTTCTGCGGCAGGAAGGCCTTGTCGACTTTCGGCAGGTCCTGCTGGGTCGGTACAGGGGCCGTCGCCACGGCCGCGCCCTGCTTCCAGTTCTGGTAGGCCTGGTAGGCCAGCGCACCGGCACCGGCTGCAGCGCCATAACCGAGTAGGCCGCCGGCCATCTTGCGCGCCTTTTTGTTGCCGACCAGCAGGCCGAGCAAGCCGCCGGCAACCGCGCCGCCGGCAAAACCGCCGCCGCCCATGCCGTCGACTTTCTGTTTCGCATTACCGCCAGCCTGCTGCAGCGTCTGCAGCGCGTTGGGACCAAGGAACTGTTCGAGGATACTGCCTGGATTCATGTGTGCTCCGTGTGTTCTGTTCGCAGGGCGAATATAGGGACGCAGGGCACGACATTAAACCCGCAGTCGCGCATGGCTTTTCCATGCACGCAATACCCGGACTGTCCAATGCGCCCTGCAAGCACGAGCGCAACGGGTATACTCGGCCACAAGCTGTCCAACGAGAACAGCGAGTGCAACCAATCACAGAGGGCACCATGAAAACCAACAAGAACATTCTCACCGTGGGTATCAGCGCGATACTGTGCCTTGGCGGCAGCTTCGCCGGCGCACAGGACCTGACGATAACGAACGGCCGCATCCTCGACGGCAACGGCGGCGTGATCGAAAACGGCAGCGTCGTGATCCGCGGTGGCCGCATCGAATCGGTAGGCGCAAATCCATCCAGCTGCAGCGGCACGTGCATCGACGCTGGCGGCAGGACGGTGATGCCTGGTTTCGTCGAAGGCCACCGGCACGTCATCACCGGCAATCCGGCCACCTGGCTTGCCGACCGCGCGCCGGCGCAAATGCAGGAGTTTCTCGACGCCGGCTTCACGACAGTGCTGTCCGCTATCGACGGCCAGCCGATCAACGAAGCGAAGGCGGCGATCAACGCCGGCACGATGCAGGGCCCGCGCCTGTTCACGGGCACCTTCATTCCCGTGGCCGCACCCGACCCGAATGCCCCGCCACCGGCGCCCGGCGATCCGGCGCGCACCGACCCCGCACGTCTCGGCGGCGCCACGACGCCGGCGCCGAAAGTGCCCGACGAGCAGATCGTCGCGATGGTGCAGGCCGCGAAGGCCAACGGTTACGACTATCTGAAATCCGTCGTCAACACGACGCCCGGCGGACCTGAAATCGAGACGCTGAAACTGATCGTCGCCGAAGGCAGGAAGGTCGGCATGCCGTCGATCGTGCATGCGGTGAGCGTGAAGGATGCCGGGCTCGTGATCGATGCCGGCCCGGCCATGCTCGTGCACACGCCGCATGTCGGCCGCCTCGACGAGAGTCCGGACGTACTGCAGAAGATCATCGCCGCGCAGATCCCGATGACGTCGACGTTGTCCGTGTTCGTGCCGCACTACGACGAAAACGGCGTCGCGCTGTTCCGCGACGCACAGCCGTTTCCATGGGACACGCTGTCGAGCGCAGGCCAGGGCCCGGTGAACGCGAAATTGCTGGCGGAGGCCGGCCAGCTGTACGGCTACGGTACCGACACGCAGTGGCCGCCGAAGGAATCCCTGCATGACGAACTGCGCGCCCTGCAGCTGGTATTCTCGCCGCGCGAAATCGTCGGGATCATCACGAAGAATGCCGCCGCAGCGACGATGCATGGCGACGAATTCGGCACGCTGGAACCAGGCAAGTACGGCGATGTCGTCATCATCGACGGCGACCCGATGACGGACGTCACGGCGCTGATGAACGTCGTGACGACGATCAAGGAAGGCAAGGTCGTTTTCCAGCAGTGATGCACCTCCCGGGGCAGCCGCCCGGCTGTCCCGGCATTGCGTCATCACGCGGACGCGCAGCCAAGGCGGGTCAGTCACGCGCCGACATGTAGCCGCCTGCTTATCCTCTGCCGACGAACGGCATCTTCGTCGCCATCACCATCATCGACTGCACGTTGGCTTCCGGCGGCAGGTTAGCCATGTAAAGCAGCGCGTCGACGACGTGCTGAAGCTCGAACACCGGCTCTGGGCGGACGTCGCCATTCGCCTGCAGGCAACCCTGAAGCATAGGCAGGGCCATGTCGGTGTTCACGTTGCCGATGTCGATTTGTCCGCACGCGATGTTGAACGGGCGACCGTCGAGCGCGAGGCATTTCGTCAGCCCTGAGATTGCATGTTTTGTCACGGCGTACGGCGAGGTATGCGGCCGCGGACTGTGCGCGGCGATGGAGCCGTTGTTGACGATGCGCCCTCCCTGTGGATCCTGCCGCTTCATTAGGGCGAACGCGGCACGCGAACACAGGAACGCACCGTTGATGTTCGTCGCGACGGTGCGCTCCCATTCGATGACGGGAATTTCATCGACAGTGCCACGCGGGCCGCTCATGCCCGCATTGTTGAACAGCAGGTCGATGCGGCCGAATGCGGCTTCGATTTTTTCGAAGGCCTCTTCGACGGCGACGGCATCGCTGACGTCGCATGCCAGCGCAAGTGCCTCCGCATCTACCTCGCCCGCTTCCCCGATCGCCGCCTCGAGCAGCGCGATGCGGCGGCCGATGAACACGGTGTGCCAGCCCGCGCGCAACAAACCCTGCGCGCAGGCCTTGCCGATACCCTGCCCCGCGCCCGTGACGACTGCGATCTTCGATGCCTTGCCCATGGTTAACATCCCCAGATTCGAATGCCGCGCAGTATATGCCGCACCGCAGCCCGCCATGCGCAAAAAGTGCTTGCGCGAAACCAGACTACAAGCGTAGTCTCGCATCAAGACTACACTTGTAGGACAACGGCTCGAGCGGATGAATGAACACAATGGCACAGAGTACCCAGATATCAGACGCTGAATGGGAAATCATGAAGGTGCTGTGGCAGGCGCCAGGCTTGACGGCGAATGAGGTGGCCGAACGGCTGGCCGACACGAAGCAGTGGCATCTGAAAACGGTGCGCACGATGCTCGACCGGCTGCTGAAGAAAGGTGTCGTCGAAGCCAACGTCGTCGACCGGCTCTACCGCTACACACCGCTACTGACGCGCGATGAATGCGTCGCGCATGCCAGCAGTTCGTTTCTCGCGAAGGTGTTCGATGGCGCCTTTACGCCGATGGTGGCGCACTTCGTGAAGAACAGTCCCCTCAGCAGGAAAGATCGGCAGGAACTCGAACGCATACTGGCAAAGTACACCAAGCAGGAGGATCTCTGATGGATATCGCACTGCACACCCTGCAGAACGTCTCGGCATTCATCGCAGTCGCCTCGTTGAAAGGCAGCGTACTGATCGTACTGGTCCTGGCCACGCAAAAACTCCTTGGCAAGTTACTGCCAGCGAACTGGCGCTACATGCTGTGGTTCACCGCCGTGTTTGGCCTCGTGACGCCAGTGGGCTACGAGGCCACGCTGCCGCCGGAGATACGCAACCCGGACTTCGCGACTTTCGCGAATGTGCCGCTGACAGAGAGCACGCGCGAAAGTGCGCCTGAGAAGCCAGCCGGCTCCGCGCCGCCGTCGCCGTCGCCGGGACGCGTGCCGATGGTGCCGGATGCAGGTTCGGAAACCCTGGTGCCTGCCCCGCTCCCGGTCCAAAACCTGACCTCGCTGCTGTCGATCCTGTGGCTGGCCGGAGTTGTCGCAGTCATTATCGCGATTGCACGAGAGGGGCATCGCTTTGCAGCGCTCGTGCGCCGTGCGTGTCCGGCTTCCGCGGGCGCGCATGCGATTTTGCGCGAGTGTTCGTATTTGACCGGATGCCGCCGCTCTATCGCGTTGCTGGAGTCAGAAGAAGTGGGTGCCCCGATGATCTCGGGCCAGCTCACGCCGACCCTGCTGCTCCCTGCTGGACTGCCAGGGGTGCTGACGACCGCGCAGCTGCGGCACGTATTCATCCACGAGCTGATGCACCTGCAACGCGGCGACATCGCCGGTAACTGGATCGTCGCTGCGGTACAGGCCTTGCACTGGTTCAATCCCCTCGTGTGGCTTGCATTCTCCCGCATGCGACTGGATCGCGAACTGGCCTGCGACGCTGCAACGCTGCGATACCTGGCCCCGGCCGAAGCCGCCGATTACGGGCGCACCTTGCTGCAACTCAATGAGGCCGTGCCGCGGGCCCGGGCGCCTGCGATCGCGCTCGGCATGGTGCATGGCAGCGCCGATCTACACCGTCGCATCGTGATGCTCGGGCGGCCTTCGTCGCGCTCTCGTCACGCGGCGGCAGGCACTCTCGTCATGCTGAGCCTTGCCGCGCTCGCGTTCGGCCAGCCGGTTACGGGCCCGCGAGGCCCCGTGATGGCGCCGGAAGTCTACGCGCCAGTTGCCGCCGAGCGACCTGGGCAGGTCACGGCCTTCACCGACGACGAATCCGAAGCTGGTGCCGTCACGCCAGCCCCCCAGCCTGTGCCCGTAACCGCACAGGCCGTCATCGTGGAGGAGACGATATCCGATACCCTGAATCCACCGGTGCCGGAGCGAGTTCAGGCAACGCCCGTGTCCAGTGCAGCCTCAACGGGAGCGGAATCGCGCGGGTCCGAAGCTGTAGAGCAACGCGCGCCTGCACGTGTCGAGTATCCGGCTGCGTCGCCATCTACGCCGGCAATTGCACCGACGACACTGCTTGCTGCTGCCAGCACCACGTCCGGAACATTGACGCAGGCGGAACCGCCCCCGATTGCGCCGTACGAAGGACTGGTCGAACTCGAACGGCTGGCCGACAGTCTGCAAGCGATGAAAGCCGACAAACTTGCCTTCATCGAGAAATGGAACGAGATAGGCAGCAAATGCGCT
>DASWWP010000078.1:0-16350 GCA_036405915.1 Pseudomonadales bacterium | reverse complement strand
TCCTTCAGGATGCCGTCCACGCGGAAGCGCACGCGGTAGATCTTTTCGTACGGTTCGATGTGGATGTCGGATGCGCCGGTCTTGATCGCATCGAGCAGGATCTTGTTGACGAAGCGCACGATGGGCGCTTCGTCCTCGCCTTCTTCGTCGTCGGACTTGGTGGCGTCTTCGTCGACGACCTCGATGTCGATGTCGTCGAGGCCCATGCCTTCGAGATCGCTGAAATTGCTGATCTCGGGTTCCTTCGTTTCGAGCAGGTCGGTGATGATGCCGAACAGCTTGTCGTCTTCGACGACGACGAGTTCGAGCGAGCAGCTGGTCTGGAACTTGATGTCGTTCAGCGCATTGACGTCGGATGGATCCGACACGGCGAGGAACAGCTTGTTGCCCTTCTTCAGCAGCGGCAGCACGTTGTGCTTGCGAATCAGCTTCGTATCGACGTTGCCCATCGCGAACTGGGCGGGGTCGAGCGACGTGACGTCGACTAGCGGCAGTGCGAATTCGCGCGAAGCGGCCTGCGCAATCGCGAGACTGTTCAGCACCTTGTTCTTGACGAGGTGGCGCACCAGCGGCACGCCGGCGTGTTCGGCCCCCGCGCACGCGGCGACCGCGGCTTCGCGATCGAGCAGTTTTTCAGCAACCAGCCGGCGTGCGAGGCCGGTGATGATTACTTCGCTCGAATGCGCGTGATGGGCGGGTTGTTGCACGGCTGATTGCATCGCTGCCAGGGGATTCGGACCTGCTCCAGTTTACTTTAAGTTTGTTGTTTTGCCATGAAATCGCCCGGCAATTCGTGCTGACAATTTCAAAGAAATCAGCATAATACGGAAAAATCCTGCCGGAACCCGTAATGAGCGCTCCCGAGCCTGTGTCGATCATCCTGCCGGCCCGCAACGAAGCGCAGAACCTCCGCCGCTTCCTGCCGGAGCTGAGGGCGCTGTTCCCCGATGCCGAGATCATCGTCGTCAATGACGGTTCGACTGACGACACGATCGCCGTGTGTGAAGCCTGTGGCGTGCGATCCGTGTCGCACCAGTACAGCAAGGGCAATGGCGCGAGCATCAAGACCGGCGCCCGCCAGGCCTCGCACGACGTCCTCGTCTTCATGGACGGCGATGGCCAGCACAAGCCTGCCGACGTGCAGCGCCTGCTCGAGGTTTTCCGCGAAGGCTACGACATGGTCGTCGGCGCGCGTTCGTCGGGCTCCCAGGCAAGCGTCGGGCGGCTCGTCGCGAATACGATGTACAACCGGCTCGCAAGCTGGATCTCGGGGCAGCCGATCCTCGACCTGACCTCCGGCCTGCGTGTCGTGAACCGGCGCAAGTTCAGGCAGTTCCTTTACCTGCTGCCGAATGGCTTTTCGTATCCGACGACGATCACGATGGCGTTCTTCCGTGCCGGTTTTTCGGTGCGCTACGTCGACATCCATGCCGGTGCCCGCGAAGGCAAGAGCCATATCAACCTCATGAAGGACGGCCTGCGTTTCTTCATCATCATCTTCAAGATCGGCACGCTGTATTCGCCACTGAAGATATTCATGCCGATCGCCGGTACCTTCTTCGGCGTCGGCCTCGCGTATTACCTGTACACGTACTACCACTTCCATTCGTTCACGAACATGAGCGCCACGTTGTTCACGGCGGCGATCGTCGTGTTCCTGATAGGACTCGTGTCCGAACAGGTGACGACGCTCATCTACAAGGATTCGGAGTAGCATGCTCCGCGCAAGGGTTCCCCAAGGGCTTTAACGGCACGACACGCGACTTTCTGCAGGCCCGCAGTCCCTGCAGGCAGGGCGCGACCATTCACTTCAAGAGAGGATTCGATATGCAGGGTATGAAACGGAAGGCATGGCTGGCTGCACTCGTCACGCTGCCGCTGGCGGCACTGGCGGCGGACAGCCTGGACCTGTCGGGCAGCTTCGACGCGTGGAACCAGATTGGCGATGCCAACTGGCGCATCGAAAACGGCGAGTTCGTCGCCGACATGGGCGCCGGCGGCCACCTCGTCACGAAGGAGAGCTTTACGGACTTCCGCATGAGCGCGGAGTTCTGGACGAACGAAGGCGCGAACAGCGGCATCTTCTTCCGCGCGTCCGACCCGAACGCGATCGTCGACCGTAACGCGTACGAGGCCAACATCTTCGATACGCGCCCGGATCCGGCCTACCGTACCGGCGGCATCGTGAACCACGCCTCGCCGGCCGAAAACCTCGACACGGCAGGGAAGTGGAATACCTACGAGATCACGGCCGAAGGCGACCACATCGTCATCGTGCTGAACGGCGTGACGACCGTCGACGTGCAGGACGGAACGTACGCGAGCGGACCGATCTCGCTGCAGTACGGGCAGGGCATCGTGAAGTTCCGCAATATCGAGATCGAACGGCTGTAACAGTCCGGCGCCGCGCATCGCGCGCGGCCGCATGGACATCCCGGGCGGCAGCAAGGGCGCTGCTGCCCGGTAGCCGGCTCAGTCAGCCGGCAACAGCGTCAACCTGACGTAGTTGGTCGTATCGAGCAGCCGCTGCGCGGCGCTCTGGATGGCCTCCGGCGTCAGCAGGTCGATGACGACACCCTGTTCGAGAATGTCTCCCGCCAGCGGCTCCCGGCCCATGCTGAGGGATTGCGTCAGCTGGTTCAGCCAGTAGCCGTTCTGCTCGAGGCTGGTTTCGCGGTTACGCAGGAACACCTGCCGCACTTCAGCGAGTTCGGCGCGATACGGGCCTTCCGTCTTGAAGCGTTCGAGTTCCGCAAACATCGCGGCGGTCAGTTCGTCGGCGCGGTCCGGGTCGGAACCGAACGTGACAACCACGCCGGCCGCTTCCGTCGGCAGCCACGCCATCTGCGGCGCAACATCCACGCCATACGTCCCGCCGAGCTGCTCGCGCATCGTGCCATTCAGGCGTCCCTGCAGGATCTGGATCAGCGCCTGCAGGTGTGCGCGTGCGTAGTTGTCGCGCACCGGATAGTCGCCGGTGAAGGCGATGCGCGTCTGTGCCTGCGGTTCGAGCCCGAGGCGCAGCGTGTCCTCGACGATGCCGGTGGGGAAGCGCACGCCGATGTCTTGCCACGTTTCATCCTTGCCGGAGGCAGGCAATCCGCCGAGATAGGTTTCGATCAGCGGCTGCATGCTTTCGACGTCGATGTTGCCGACGAAGACGAACGTGAATCCGCTCGCGTCGCCGAAGCGCTCACGGTAGAAGCGCAGTGACTTGTCGAGGTCCGCCTGGTCGATCATCCCGATCGTCGGCGGCTGCCGGCGCGGATGGTCCTGGAACAGCATCCGGCTGAAGGTGTCCTCGAATACGAAGGTCGGGTTCACGTCGCGGTTCTGCAATGCACCGCGGCTTTGCGTCTTGAATACCTCGAAAAAGTTTTCGTCGGCGCGCGGCGCCGTCATGCGCAGGTAGATCAGCTGCAGCATCGTCTCGAAATCCGCCGGGGAACCGCCGCCGCGCAGGCCTTCTTCGAATTCGCTGATGTACGGAGTCACGTTCACGAGCGTCCCCGTGAGCTTGCGTTGCAGCGCGATGCCGTCGAACGCGCCGACGCCGCCGTTCGCGACGACCGCAATGGCCGTGTTCGCCGCGACGAAATCGGCATCGGACGCGAGCGACGTGCCGCCCTCGCTGAAGCCGTTGAACAGGATCTCGTCCTGCCGGAACTCGGTAGGCTTGAGGATCACACGAACGCCGTTGCCGAGGACCCATTCGGTGAGGCCGCCCTCGAGCGTCTGTTCGGAGACGACTGGCGTGCCCTGCGGAATCTCGGTCAGCAGGTCGGCGTCGGCCGCTTCTTCCTCGCGTGCAGTGAGTTCCGCGCCGCTGGCGGCTTCGATGATCGCATTGAGTTCTTCGGGACGCGGCACCGTGAGGCCTGGTTTCTGCGGCGCCGTGATCGCGACGACGCGATTGACCGGCTCGAGCAGTTCGCGCCCGAAGGCGTTGATTTCGTCGAGCGTGATCTCCGGCAGGAAGCGCGCGTTCAGCGCGTATTCCCATGCGGCGCCCGGTGTCGCTTCGTTCGTGAGGAAAGCGCGCACGAGTTCTTCGGCATGCGACGTGGAGTCGCGATTCTCGCGATCGTTGTACTGCTGGTCCCAGAAGCGCATAAGCGCAGTCTTGTTGCGCGTAAGTTCAGCGTCGGTGAAGCCGAACTGCACGACGCGCTCGGCTTCGTGCAGCAATGCCTCGAGCGCGCGCGGGATGCCGTTTTCCTGCACGGCGGCGAACAGCACGTAACTCTGCACCGGACGCACGAGCGGGGAACTGCCGGAGCCGGCATTCAGGAATGGCGGGTCGGGCTGGCGCGTGAGTTCGGACAGGCGCGCATTCAGCATCGCATCGAACAGCTGTTCGAGGATAAGGCCGCGGTAACCTGCCGCCGTCCACTCGGTCAGCGTCGGGCGCATGTGCATGATGCCGAGCTGCGTGACGGGTATTTCCGGATCGGTCGTGATGACGAATTCCGTCGCCTCATGTTCCGGCACCGTATATACCACGCGCTCCTTCGGGTTTTGCGCCGCCGGAATGCCTTCGAAGAATTCCTGCATCAGCGCTTCGATTTCCGCCGCGTCGAAATCGCCGGTGGCGATCACGCCCATCAGGTCGGGCCGGTACCAGTCGCGATAGAAACGCTGCACTGCCTCGAGGTCGAAGGTCTGCAGGCTCTGCAGCGTGCCGATCGGCGTGCGTTCGGCATAACGCGAGCCCTTCAGCATCACGGGCAACTGCTTGTCCATGATGCGCGACTGCGCGCCCTGGCTCGCGCGCCATTCCTCGATAACGACACCGCGCTCGAGCTCCACTTCCTGCGGATCGAGCGTCAGGCCGATGGCCCAGTCCTGCATGATCTGGAAGGCCGTGCGCAGGTAGGCAGGATTGTCTGTCGGTACTTCGAGCTGGTAGATGGTTTCGTCGAACGAGGTCGTCGCGTTTACGCCTGGCCCGAGTTGCATGCCGATCGACTGCATGAAGCCGAGCAGCTGCTGCTTCTGGAAGTGCGTCGTGCCGTTGAAGGCCATGTGCTCGATGAAGTGCGCGATGCCGAGCTGGTCCTCGTCTTCCTGCATCGACCCGACGTTGACGACGAAGCGCAGTTCCGCGCGATTCGCCGGCTCGTCGTTTTCGCGAATGAAGTAGCGAAGGCCGTTGGCGAATTCGCCGGTGATGATGCGCGGCTCCTTCGGTATCTGTTCGTCGAGCGCGATCGTGAAGGCTTCGGGCGGCAATTCAGACTGCGGGATCTGCTGCGCACTTGCGCTGCCGATGACGACGGCGAACGTGATGCCGCTGGCGAGCGACCAGATGAGGCGACGGGCAAACGACGGCATGAACATCCTCCTGCGGGAGTAAGGGGACGGCGCGCTGCCCGTGGGCTACACGCCTGAAAACAACATCGTGAAATCGGTGGCGCGCACGTGCTTCGTCAGCGCGCCGATGGAAATGTAGTCGACGCCGGTTTCGGCGACGGCCACGAGCGATTCGGTCGTGAAGCCACCGGAAGCTTCGAGCTTCGCGCGGCCCTGGTTTGCGGCGACTGCGCGGCGCGTCTGTTCGAGGTCGAAGTTGTCGAGCATCACGATGTCGGCACCGGCGTCGAGTGCTTCCTCGAGCTGCCCAAGCGTTTCCACTTCTACCTCGACCGGACGCCCGGGATGCTGATTGCGCGCCGTGTCGATCGCGGCGCGGATGCCGCCACAGGCCGCGATGTGGTTTTCCTTGATCAGGAAGGCGTCGTACAGGCCTAGCCTGTGGTTGAAGCAACCGCCGGTGCGCACGGCATATTTCTGCGCGAGGCGCAGGCCGGGCAGCGTCTTGCGCGTGTCGAGAAGCTTCACGCGCGTATGCTGCACGAGGTCGGCATAGCTGCGGGCGGCGGTGGCCACACCGGACAGTGTCTGCAGGAAATTGAGTGCCGTGCGCTCGGCGGTCAGCAGTGCGCGCGCCGGACCCTGCGCGACGAACACCGCATCCATCGGCTTCACCCTGTCACCATCGCGGCGCAGCCACTGCACGGAGATTTTCGGCGACACCTGCCGGAACACTTCGCTGACCCAGGCTTCGCCGCAGATCACTGCATGCTCACGGCACAGCACGCGCGCGCCGGCGGTTTGCGTGGCGGGCACGAGTTCGGCGGTGATGTCGCCGCTACCGACGTCTTCGGCAAGCGCGGCCGCAACGGTTTGCTGCAGGCCGGCGAAGAGAGGGGCGACGAGGGGATCGGTTTGTGCGCTGTTCATGATCGGAGCCTGGGAATGGTCACGGCATTATAGCCATAGCAGATGGCACCATCGCCCGGGTGCTACCCGGGACTCGCGCTGGACTTTCGCCTGCCTCTCGGCCGACTATCGCGGCCCGGCGCATTCGCCAGGCAACCGTTGCTACACCCGAACCCGATGCATATCGACAACCACTGGCTCGACGTCGCGACGCGCATTCCGTCGCCGAACCACAGCGAGCGTCCCGATCCCGACGACATCAGTCTGCTCGTGATCCACAACATCAGCCTGCCGCCGGGGGAATTCGGCGGGCCGCACATCGATGAGTTGTTCTGCAACTGCCTCGATCCGAACGGTCACCCGTATTTCGCTGACATCTGCGAGCTGCGCGTGTCGTCCCATCTGCTGATCCGCCGCGATGGTGGCGTAATCCAGTACGTCCCGTTCGACCGCAAGGCCTGGCACGCCGGCCGCTCGAGTTTCGGAGGCAGGGCGGAGTGCAACGAATTTTCGATTGGCATCGAGCTCGAGGGCACGGACGACTGTGCTTTCACCGCCGTGCAGTACGAGCGGCTCGCGGGGATCACCCGCTTGCTCCTGCAGCACTATCCGCGTATCACGGACGCACGCATCACGGGGCACTCGGACATCGCGCCGGGCCGCAAAACCGACCCTGGCCCCTGCTTCGACTGGGCGCGATACCGGCATATGCTGCAGGCGAGCTGATGGCTGTGCGGCGGTCCCCGTCGGGCAGCAACCCTTCAAGATCATGAAGGGGGGCAGTCCCGTTACACCCTGTAGGGGCAGTCCGCAGCATGCCGAATCGCCACTACAAATCGAGAAGTCTTGAAAATCAGGGCTTTCCCGATTCTTTGCGAAAACTGTTCCCGAGACTTCTGTAGTATTACTACATTTGGCCTGCCGCGGGTTGGTAAAACTGAAATGCGTACAGTAGAATCCGGCGCGATTGTAATTTAACTACAGCCACTATAAGTCCTTTCAGAGCAACTAGTTATGAACGAAATGCAGCGCGATACCGACCCTCAGGAAACCCGTGAGTGGCTGGACTCGCTTTCCTCCGTCATCCGCACTCAGGGCACCGATCGTGCCCAGTTCCTGCTGAAGAATCTGATCAACAAGGCGGCCGAAACGGGCCAGCAGTTGCCGATCGATTCGCTGACGACCCCTTATCGCAATACGATCCCGGTCTCGCAGGAGGCACAGTTGCCCGGCGACCTGTACATGGAGCGCAAGCTGCGCGGCATCGTGAGATGGAATGCGCTTGCGATGGTCATGCGCGCCGGCAAGCTCGGTTACGACCTCGGCGGCCACATCTCGACGTTCTCGTCCAGCGCGACGCTGTATGACGTCGGCTTCAACCACTTCTTCCGCGGCCCGAGCGAACACCACCTCGGCGACCTCGTGTATTTCCAGGGCCATGCGTCGCCCGGCATGTATTCGCGCTCCTTCCTCGAGGGCCGCCTGACCGAAGCGCAGCTCGACAAGTTCCGCCAGGAAGTCGAGGGTGGCGGTTTGTCATCGTATCCGCATCCGTGGCTGATGCCCGACTACTGGCAGTTCCCGACAGTATCGATGGGCCTTGGTCCGTTGCAGGCCATCTACATGGCGCACGTGTTGAAGTACCTCGATAACCGCGATCTCGTGAAGCAGGGCGACCGCCAGATCTGGGCCTTCCTCGGCGACGGCGAATGCGACGAACCCGAATCGCTCGGCGCAATCTCGCTGGCGGCACGCGAAGGCCTCGGCAACCTGAACTTCGTCATCAACTGCAACCTGCAGCGCCTCGACGGTCCGGTTCGCGGCAACGGCAAGATCATCCAGGAACTCGAAGGCATCTTCCGCGGCGCTGGCTGGAACGTCATCAAGGTCGTCTGGGGCCGCCACTGGGATCCGCTGCTCGCACGCGACAAGGACGGCATCCTGCAGGCGCGCATGGACGAAGTCGTCGACGGCGAATTCCAGACCTACCAGGCACGCGGCGGCGCCTACACGCGCCAGCATTTCTTCGGCAAGAGCCCCGAGCTGCTGAAGATGGTCGAGCACATGTCCGACGACGACATCATGCGCCTGAACCGCGGTGGCCACGATCCGTACAAGGTCTACGCAGCCTACAAACAGGCCGTCGAAACGACAGATCGCCCGACAGTCATCCTCGCGAAGACGATCAAGGGTTATGCCTTTGCGTCGAACGAAGGCGCGAACGCCACGCACAGCGCGAAGAAGCTGGCGCTCGAGGAACTGAAAGCGTTCCGCAGCCGTTTCGAGATTCCGATTCCGGACGACAAGATCGAAGACGTGCCTTACTACCGTCCTGCCGAAGACAGCGCGGAAATGAAGTACATGCGCAAGATCCGCGAAAACCTCGGCGGTTCGCTGCCGCAGCGCCGCGTGAAGAGCGAGAAGCTGAAGATTCCGGCACTGTCGGCCTTCGAAGCGCAGACGAAAGGCACCGGCGAGCGCGAAGTCTCGACGACCATGGCCTTCGTGCGCCTGCTGTCGAACCTTGTTAAGGACAAGGAGATCGGCCAGAGAATCGTACCGATCGTTCCCGACGAAGCGCGCACCTTCGGCATGGAAGGCATGTTCCGCCAGATCGGCATCTACTCCGCGAAAGGCCAGCTGTATGACCCGGCCGACTCCGGCCAGGTGATGTACTACCGTGAAGACAAGACCGGCCAGCTGCTGGAAGAGGGCATCAACGAAGCCGGCTCGATGGGCTCGTGGCTTGCGGCTGCAACCTCGTACAGCGTCAACAACTATCCGCTGATTCCGTTCTACATCTATTACTCGATGTTCGGCTTCCAGCGCATCGGCGACATGTGCTGGGCAGCGGGCGATCTGCGCGCGCGCGGCTTCCTGATCGGCGCCACCGCCGGCCGCACGACGCTGAACGGCGAAGGCCTGCAGCACGAAGATGGCCACAGCCATCTGTTTGCCGCGACGATCCCGAACTGCGTCAGCTACGACCCGACGTACTCGTACGAACTCGCCGTCATCATCCAGGACGGCATGCGCCGCATGTACGAAAACGACGAGAGCGTGTGGTACTACATCACGACGATGAACGAAAACTACACGCATCCGGACATGCCGGCCGGCGTCGAGGCGGGCATCCTGAAGGGCATGTACATGCTGGAAGACGGTGATGCCAAGGAGTACAAGGTCGCGAAAAGCATCGGGCGCGTACGCCTGCTCGGCAGCGGCACGATCCTGCGTGAAGTGCGCAAGGCGGCCGAATACCTGCGCAAGGAATACAAGGTTGCCGTCGATGTGTTCAGCGCGACGAGCATGAACGAACTCGCACGCGACGGCCTCGCCGTCGATCGCTGGAACATGCTGCATCCCGAAGCCAAGCCGCGCGTTTCGTACGTTGCGCAGTGCCTCGGCGACCGCGAAGGTCCGGTGGTGGCCTGCACCGACTACATGAAGATCTATTCAGACCAGATCCGCGCCTTCGTTCCGGCGCCGTATCGCGTGCTCGGCACCGACGGCTTCGGCCGCAGCGACAGCCGCGAGCAGCTGCGCAGCTTCTTCGAAGTGAACTACAGGTATGTCGTCGTTGCCGCGCTGACCGAACTCGTGAAAACGGGCACGATCAAGGCGAACGTCGTCAGCGAGGCGATCAAGAAGCTCGGCCTCGATCCGGAGAAAACCAATCCGGTGCTGATGTAAGCACGCAACAAACAAACGTCGATGCGCCTCACAAGGGCGCTTCGCGGGAACAGCGCCGGCGGCGCACGTCACCGCAGGTGACGTTAAACGGGCTACGCGCAACCGACATGGCTGCGCTTAAAAAACAAAGAGCGGAGTAACATTCGTGGCAGTTGAAAAAATTCAGGTTCCGGATCTCGGCAGCGACGCGGAAGTCGAGGTCATCGAGGTGCTGGTCAAGCCGGGCGACACCATCAGCGAAAACGATTCACTGGTCGTGCTCGAGAGCGACAAGGCGGCGATGGAAGTGCCGTCGCCGAAAAGCGGCGTCGTGAAGGAAGTCCTCGTGAAGGTCGGCGCGCAGGTCAAGAATGGCTCCGAGCTGATCATGCTGGAAGTCGCCGGCGATGCAGCTGCGGCACCGAAGGCCGAAGCGCCAAAAGAAGCGCCGAAAGAAGCGCCGAAAGAAACGCCCAAGCAGGACGCACCCAAGGCGGAAGCTCAGAAAGAAGCACCGAAAGCCGCTCCGGCCGCTGCACCTGCCGCAGGCGGCGCACCGTCCGTCAAGGCGATTCCGGTTCCTGATCTCGGCGGCGCAACCGATGTCGAAGTGATCGAGGTGATGGTCAAGGTCGGCGACGTGATCAATGCCGAAGCGAGCCTCGTCACGCTCGAAACCGACAAGGCCGCGATGGAAGTACCGTGTCCGCTCGGTGGCAAGGTCGTCGCCGTGAAAGTGAAGGTGGGCGACAAGGTTTCGGCCGGGTCCCCGCTGATCGACCTCGAAACAGGTTCCGCCGGCGACCCCGCCGCCGCTCCCGCGCCGGAAGCCCCGGCTCCGCAAGCCCCCGCACCCAAATCCGACGCGGCACCAGCCAGCTCCACGCCAGCGGCAGCATCGGCACCGCAGGCTGCTCCGGCGAAACCAGCCGCCTCGGCGGCAGCTGCGCCAGCGGCCGGCGGCGACGTGCATGCCGGCCCGGCAGTGCGCAAGCTCGCGCGTGAACTCGGTGTCGACCTGGCCCTGGTCGCCGGCACTGGCGGCCGCGGCCGCATCGTGCAGGAAGACGTGCAGGCATACGTGAAAGGACGCCTGTCGGGCTCCGTTGCGGCTCCCGCCGGCGGCACGGCAGGCAGTGGCATCCCGGCGATTCCGGACCAGGACTTCAGCAAGTTCGGTCCTGTCGAAGAAGTCGAGATGACGAAGCTGCACCGCGTCACCGCACTGAACATGGCGCGCAACTGGCTGAACGTGCCGCACGTCACGCAGTTCGACGAAGCCGACATCACCGAGCTCGAGGATTTCCGCGCCGCGCAGAAAGCGCTCGCCGACAAGAAGGGCATCAAGCTCACGCCGCTGCCGTTCATCGTGAAGGCCTGTGCACAGGCGCTCGTCGAGCATCCGCAGTTCAACGTGTCGCTTCATTCATCGGGTGCGAAACTGATCAAGAAGAAGTACGTGAATATCGGTGTTGCCGTCGCGACGCCCGCGGGCCTGATGGTTCCGGTCATTCGCGATGCTGACAAAAAGTCGATCTGGCAGATCGCGGCCGACATCGCCGCGCTCGGCGCGAAGGCGAAAGACCGCAAGTTGACGAAGGAAGACATGGAAGGCGCGTGCTTCACCGTATCGAGCCTCGGCAACCTCGGCGGCAACGGCTTCACGCCGATCGTCAATGCGCCGGAAGTCGCGATCCTCGGCGTGTCGCGCGCGAGCGTGAAACCGGTGTGGAATGGCAAGGAGTTCAAGCCGCGCACGATGCTGCCGTTCTCGCTGTCATACGATCATCGCGCCGTGAACGGTGTCGATGGCGGCCAGTTCTGCACGTACCTCGGCCAGTTGCTGAGCGACATCCGCCTGATGGTGCTGTAAGCACCACGCGCCGGCGGAGCATCCCGCGATGCCGGCCACTTCGCATAGGACCACATCCAGCGCATGGACGCGCTGGCTGCAGCGTCCACGCTCCACTGCCTTTCGCAAAGCCGTGTTCCAGTTGCATCTGTGGAGCGGCATTGCACTCGGTCTCTACATCTTCTTCATCAGTGTAACCGGCAGCGTGCTCGTCTATCGCAACGAGCTGTACGTGTGGGCCACGCCGGCATCGAATGGCGGCACGGTTCCGTGGGGCTTCCACGCAGTGTCGACCCTGATCGAGCTGCACAAGAATCTGCTGGCAGGCCAAACCGGGCTCGTCATCAACGGCGTCGCCGCGGCCGCGATGATCTTCGTGCTGCTGACCGGACTCGTGCTGTGGTGGCCGGGCATCACGCAGTGGAAGCAGGCGCTCGTGCTGCATCGTGGCGTGCCGTGGCAGCGCTTCGTCTGGGACCTGCATAGGGTCATGGGCTTCTGGAGCTTCGCCGCGATGTTCGTGTTCGCGTTCAGCGGCCTTTACCTTTGCTTCGGCAGTGCATTCCACGCCTTCGCCGACTGGCTGCAACCGCCAGCGGCGAACGACGATGGCAGTCGCCTCGTCGATACGCTGTTGTACTGGCTCGCCTTCCTGCATTTCGGCCGCATCAACGGCATCGGCCTCTTCTGCGCCGGACCGGGTTTCTGCGACCAGGCCGTGAAAGCCACGTGGGCCTTGTTCGGGCTCGCGCCGGCACTGATGTTCGCCACCGGCGCGCTCGTGTGGTGGAACCGCGTGCTGCGGCCCCTGTGGCACGGGCAGCGGCGCAAGCATCGGCGCTGAATCCCCGCGCCTTGCTTTTCGCGTCGCGCCTGCTGTATCTATGCGCATCCTTCGCTATATCGCCTATTAGTCATCAAGCACTTCCGGAGCCAGCCCATGCCTTCCTTCGACATCGTTTCCGAATTCGACATGCACGAACTGACCAACGCGGTCGACCAGGCCAACCGCGAAGTCGGCCAGCGCTTCGACTTCAAGGGTACCGATGCGAAGTTCGAGCAGAAGGACAACGTCGTCACGATGCACGCGCAGGTCGAGTTCCAGATCGACCAGATGCTCGAACTGCTGAAAGGCAAGCTCGTCAAGCGCAAGATCGACGTGTCCGCGTTGAAGGTCGAGGACCTCGAGTTGATCGGCCAGCGCGCGCAGCAGAAAGTCATCGTGCAGCAGGGCGTCGAAACCGAGGTCGCGAAGAAGATCCAGAAGCACGTGAAGGATCTGAAGATGAAGGTCCAGATCTCGATCCAGGGCGAAAAACTGCGCGTGACCGGCAACAAGCGCGACGACCTGCAGGCCGTGATAGCGAACCTGCGCCAGCAGAGTTTCGGCCTGCCGCTGCAGTTCGACAATTTCCGCGACTGAAATCGCGGCTGCTAGCCGGCCGCACGCTTCCTGCCCATCGTGCGCCGGCCACTGCGTCGCGGCGTTACGTCCTTCCCCGGCCCTGCATCGGCCATGTGGCGTGCCAGTTCCACGAACGCGCGCAGGTACTCCACGTGCGCATCGTCGGCGCGCATGCCGAGGTGGATCTGCTTCGGCACGCCGTTGCGCCCGAGCCGCACGGGCACGACGGCGAGGCGCTTCATGCTGTCTTCGACGAGCCAGCGCGGGAGTGCACCCACACCGCGCTCAGACGCGACCATCTGCAAAATCAGGTCCGTCGATTCGAGCATCTTGTGCTGGCGCGGCATCACGCCGGCGTGGTTCAGGAACTGCGTGTAGATGTCGAGCCGGTCAGTGTCCACCGGATACGTGATCAGCACTTCGTCGCGTAATTGTTCCGGCTGCACCCAGCGTGCACCGGCCAGCCGATGTCCACGCCCGACGACGAGGACCTGCTCGTAATCGAACACAGGTTCGAACACGAGTCCGGTGACCTTTTCGGGATCGGGCGTCACGAGCAGGTCGATATCGCGGTCGAGAAGTGCACCGATGCCGCCGAAACGGAATTTCTGTTTCACGTCGACATCCACCTGGGGCCAGTGCGGCATGTAGTCGGCCGTGATCTTCAGCAGCCACTGGTAGCACGGATGGCACTCCATGCCGATGCGCAACGTGCCGCGAACGCCGCGCGCGAATCGCTGCAGCTGCTGTTCGGCGTGTTCGAGCTGCGGCAGGATGCGCGTGGCCGCATCGAGCAGGAAAGCGCCGGACTGCGTCAGCCTCAGCTTGCGGCCTTCGCGCAACCACACGGCTGTGCCGAGGGCTTCCTCGAGTTTGCGCATCGCATGGCTGAGCGCGGACTGTGTCAGGTTCAGTGCCGAGGCGGCGGCCGTCATGGATCCGCGGCGATCCACTTCACGGACGATTTCGAGGTGCGAACGCTCGAGCATATCGATTAATCTCATTCATGGGTCGCTGAGATAATATCATTTCAATTCATGAGCGACAGACGTTACGTTGGCTGCCCAAACCAGTCACCGGAGTTCATCATGTCGACAGCCCTCAAACTCAAGCCCGCATCGCCGGCATCCACCACGCCAACGCTGCCTGCGCGGCACGACCATGTCGGCAGCTTCCTGCGTCCGCCGTTCCTGCACGACGCGCGTCGCGAGTATGCGGCCGGGCGCATCGATGCGGCAGCGCTGCGCGAGGTCGAAGATCGTGCGATCCGCGAAGTCGTCCGCTTCCAGCAGGAGCTGGGCCTGAAGTCGATCACCGACGGCGAATATCGCCGGAGCTATTTCCATATCGACTTCCTCGACAAGCTCGACGGCGTGGAAACGACGCTGCCGAAGCTCATCAAAAATGCCGACGGCAGCGAGCAGCTGCAGCCGCCCGTCATTCGCGTTGCCGGTCCCGTGCGGCATGCACGCAACATCGAGGTGGAGAACTTCCGTTTCGTGCAGGGCTGCCTGTGCGAAGGCTGCCGCGCAAAGGTCGCGATTCCGTCGCCGACGATGCTGCACTTCCGCGGCGGCCGCGCCGGTATCAGCGAAAGTGCGTATCCGGTGCTCGAGCCTGCGTTCTACGACGACGTGGCGCGTGCTTACGGCGATGAATTGCGCGCGTTGTCCGCGGCAGGATGCAACTACGTGCAGATGGATGACACCAACCTCGCTTACCTCTGCGATCCGAAACTGCGCGCGGCCGCGCAGGCGCGTGGCGACGATCCGAATGAATTGCCGCGCCGCTACGCCGACTTCGTGAATCGCGTCGTCGCGCACAAACCGGACGGCATGCTGCTCGCCATTCACCTGTGCCGCGGCAACTTCCGCAGCAGCTTCGCGGCAAGCGGCGGATACGAGCCGGTCGCCGAAGCGCTGCTTGCGCAGATGAACATCGACGCGTACTTCCTCGAGTACGACGACGCGCGCAGCGGCGACTTCGCACCTCTGCGTTTCCTGTCGAAAGGCAAGACCGTGGTGCTGGGCCTCGTATCGACTAAGCATGGTGAGCTCGAAAAAGCCGACGACCTGAAGCGCCGCCTCGACGAAGCCTCGCGCTACGTGCCGCTCGAGCAACTCGCCCTGTCGCCGCAGTGTGGTTTCGCAAGCGACGCAGAAGGCAATCACATCACGTGGGACGACCAGCGTCGCAAGCTCGAACTCGTGATACAGGTGGCGGATGCGGTGTGGGGAAGTTGAACCAGCGTCTTTATCACGCGTCCCACTGATACTGCGCCAGGGCCACCTTGTAACCCTTGAAGACCACCTTTTCCCGCTCGAGCAGCTCCTTCTGCTTTTTATAAGCAGCGCTGCCGGGCGGGAATGCGAGTTCTCCGCTGCTGCGCAGCACGCGAAACCACGGCAGCTGCGAGCCGCGCGGCAGGTCCTTCATCGTCGTACCGACGTAACGCGCGTGGCTTGGGTAGCCGCAGAGGCGCGCGATCTGGCCGTACGTTGCAACTCTCCCGCGCGGGATCGCCGCCACCGTTTGCCAGATCAGCTCGCGCAGGCTTGTGTCCTTCACATTCATCCCCATCATTTACAGTAGCGCAAAGGCACACCGGTGCCGGGCACGTCCGTTCCGTCGATTTCCCATTCTCGATCAGATGCATGACAATGCCAGGGCCTGCTTTCGCGGGCTTCTCGCAGTACATCCCAAAACAAACCGTATAGTGACCGCCATGACCTCACGACCGAAGCTCATCATATCCTCACTCGATGCAGAGAGACTCGAGCGCCTGCTCGAACACCTCCCCGCGAGTGCCTTCGCGGGCCGCCAGGCCCTGGAGTCGGAGCTGGCGCGCGCTGAGATCGTCGCGCCGCAGGATATGCCGCCGGATGTCGTCACGATGAATTCCACGGTGAAATTCCGCGTGGACGCATCGACCGAGGAGTTCATGCTGACGCTCGTCTATCCGCGTGACATGGACAAGAGCAACGACAAGATCTCGATCCTCGCACCGGTCGGCAGCGCGCTGCTGGGTCTCTCGTGCGGCGACGAGATCGAGTGGCCGCGTCCGGGTGGAGGATTGATGCGCGTGCGCATCGAGGAAGTCGCGTACCAGCCCGAACGTGCCGGCGACTACGCGCGCTAGGCCATGATGCGCTTCCTGTTCCTGCTCATAATCGTATTGCCCATCGCGGAGCTGATGCTG
>DASWWP010000077.1:0-33815 GCA_036405915.1 Pseudomonadales bacterium | reverse complement strand
CTTGATCAGCGGGATCGTGCCTTGCAGCGAGGTGCCGACCCTGGGTGCGCCGGGGCCGCCAGGAGGACCACCCGGACCAGCGGGACCGGGGCCGGCACCAGGGCCGCCAGGACCGAAGCCGGGCGGCGGACCGCCGGCTGCCTGCGGACGCGGATTTGCCGCCTGCCCTGCCGGGCTCGGATCGAAGGGCTCGAGGTCGGCTGGAACGTTGCGCAGCGTGAACACGGCCGTGTGCGAGTGGATGTACAGGCGATTCGTTTCGGGATCGAAGCTGCCGCCGGGCCAGTTCGCGCCGCCGACATCGGCCGGCAGCATCAGCGTGCCGAGTTTCGCGCCGGGACCTTCGACGGCGGGCGGCGTGTACAGCGGGCCTATGTCGTACTGGCTCATGACCTGTTTCGCTTCCGCGAGCAGTTCGGGCGTGAGGTCGTTCAGCACGCTTTCGTCGAAGCCCTGGCGATCAAACGGCTCTGGCCAGGTCGGGAAGGGCTGCGTCGGGCTCGTCTTCTCGTATGGCGATTGCGACTGCGGCACCGGGCGTTCCTCGATCGGCCAGATCGGCTCGCCGGTTTCGCGGTTCAGCACAAACAGGAAGGCCTGTTTCGTCGGCAGCGCGACGGCCTTGATGGTTTCGCCGTCTTTCTGCATGTCGAACAGGATCGGCGCGGCGGGCAGGTCGAAGTCCCACAGGCCGTGATGCACGGTCTGGTAATGCCAGCGATATTCGCCGGTGTTCACGTCGACGGCGACGAGCGATTCGCCGAACAGGCCATCGCCCGGGCGGTTGAAGCCGTTGTAATCGGCCGACGGCATTTCGACCGGCAGGTACACGAGGCCGAGTTCTTCGTCGGCACTCATCTGTGCCCATACGCCGGTGTTGCCGTTCTGCTCGGCGGCGCCGTCCTGCCAGGTGTCGTAGCCGAATTCGTTCGCGAGCGGAATCGTGTGGAAGATCCACAGGCGCTCGCCGGTGCGCGCGTCGTAACCGCGTACGTAGCCGCGCACGTCCCACGTCGAATCGGCGGCGCCGGCCGGGCGATGCGCGGCGCCGACGACGATCACGTTGCCGACGACGAGCGGCGTGGCATTCAGGCCGATGTTGCCGCCGTCTTCCGGCACTTCCTGGTCGAAGTTTTTCTTCAGGTCGACGACGCCATCGTCGCCGAAACCGTCGATCGGTTCGCCGGTGCGGGCGTCGAGCGCCAGCATGCGATAACCGGGCGTGACGTAAATGATGCGCTGGTCGGTGCCGTCGTCGTTCGACCAGTACGCGAGGCCGCGGCCCGCACCGCCGCGTGCGCCTGCGTCGCCGCGCACGCCTTCGTTTTCGCGATGCATCCACAGCATTTCACCGCTCGCCGGATCGAGCGCGACGACGGCACGGCGCGTGCCGGCCGTTGCGTACAGCACGCCGTTCACGTACAGCGGCGTCGTCGAGTACAGCGTGTCGGGTCGTGGCCCGAGGAAGTTCGTGTTCAGGCGCCACGCGATCTTCAGGTCCTTGAAGTTGTCTGCATTGATCTGGTCGAAGGGTGCATAACGATGGCTCGCGAGATTGCCGCCGTACGTCGTCCAGTCGGAATCGGGCAGCACGGATGAGGCTTCCACTCTCGCAAGCGCGACCTGGTCGAGCGCGAGCGGCGTGTTGCCGGGCGGCTGGCCATTGAACCAGAGCAGGAAGGCGAGCAGGTCGACGCTGTCGTTCGCCGGCAGGCTGCCGGGCTTTTCAGGCGGCATCGTGTTGATGCGGCCGAGCAGCGCGCCGAGCGGTTGTCCGGCCCACACGCTGCTGAACTGCGGGCCTGCGAGCGGCGGCGCCTTGTCGACGCCTTCGAGGCCCGCGCCATGGCACTGCTGGCATTGCTGCACGTACAGCGCCTGGCCGCGCTGCGCCTGTTGCTGTGTGTAGCTGCTCGTTGGTGCTGCAACGGGCTGCGCCTGGACTGCGCTGGCACCGATGCAGAGAAGGACTGCGTGCAGCAGTGAAGACATCTTCAATTTCATTGCTCGACCTGTTCGGGGGTGTGCTGTTGACGCCAGGATGAAGGAGACCTTCGATCCTTATTCCTGTCCTTCAATCGGCGCGACGCCGCGTGGCAGGTCCTGTTCGGCTTCGCCTTCGAGCGACAGCCGCGCGCCGCTGCGAATCAGCTGCGTTTCGCCGGGACCCTGGAAGAAGGTGTAGCCGTCGCGCGTGCCCTTCCATGCCGACGGGCCGGCGAGGTATTTGCCGGCGCCGAGCGTCGCGTCCTTGATGCGCGTGATCAGCGCTTCGTAATCGGGATCGCCCTGGCGCAGGCCGGTGAAGCTGCCGATGTCGGAGCTGGCGGCGAATACGACGTCGACTTCCGGCAGCGCAGCGATTTCGTCGGCCAGTTCGACCCCGGCCTGGTTCTCGATCATCGCGACGATCATGATGTTGTCGTTTGCCTGCGCGCGGTACTCACGGCCCCACAGCGCGCCGTACTGGCCGCCGCCCTGGCTGCGTTTGCCGAGCGGCGGATACATCGCGAACTTGATCGCGTTCTCGATCTTCTCGACGGTATCGACCATCGGCACGATGACGCCGAGCGCGCCGATGTCGACCGCCTTCTGGATGTCGCCTTCGCTGTCGGTCGGTACGCGGATGAACGGCACGGCAGGACCGGGGCATGCACGGATCATCGCCGCGACCTGCGCATACGTCAGCGGACTGTGCTGCATTTCGATCCACAGGAAGTCGAAGCCGGAGCTGGCCATCGCGCAGTACACGTCGATGTCGGCGCTGCTGACGGTGCCGCCGACGACCTGCCCACCCGCCGCGAGTTTCTGAATGACAGGGTTGAAGATGCCGTTGGCGTCGGCTTCCGCGGCGACGGCGGGCATGACAGTGAACAGCGTGGCGGCTGCAAGCAGCTGCAGGGCGGATTTGCGGGTTTGCGTGGACATCGTGCTTCTCCTGTGTGTTCGCTTGTAACGGGCTGCGCCCGTTCCTTCTAGTGGTAAACAGTTGTAGTAATCAGTTACGGGGCAGTGCAAAGGCCATGATCGTCGAACCGTTCGCGACGGCGATGTATTGCCGATCGTCGAACATGTACGTCATCGGCGACGCGCGCCACCGTGCGTTCGCTTCGAAGCGCCACAACGGCGTGCCGTTCCGGGCATCGGCGGCCATCAACGCACCGCTGTCTTCGCCGAAGAACACGAGGCCGCCGGCCGTGCCGAGCACGCCGCCCCATGAACTTGCGCGGCCGACCTGCGGCAGCTCCCATGCGATCTTGCCGTTCGCGACGTCTATCGCGCGCAACACGCGCTGCGCCGGTTCCGGCGCAGGTGCGAACGAGCCGCCCATGTAGCCCTTGCCCGCCTCCCACTCCATGTCGACGCGCGTGAAGATGCCGCACTTGTCTTCCGTCTGCACGTAGTAGAGGCCGTTATCCGGATTGAATGCCGTCGAATACCAGTTCGTTGCGCCGGTCAGCGACGGACACACCCGTTTGCCTTCGACCGTCGGTTCCATGCCGGGCACGCGCAGCGGACGTCCGTTCGCATCGAGCCCTGTCGCCCACGTGACGTCTTTCGCGAATTGCCAGCCGTCGAGAAATTCCCCGTTCGTGCGATCGAGCACGTAGAAGAAGCCGTTGCGATTGGCCTGGATCAGCAGCTTGCGCTGCTGGCCTTCCCACTGCATGTCGACGAGCGCCGGCGTTTCCTGCGCGTCGTAATCCCACACGTCGTGCGGCGTGAACTGGAAATGCCACTTCAGCGCGCCGCTGCGCGGATCGAGTGCGACGACGGAATCGGTGTAGAGATTGTCGCCGAGGCGGTCGTCTCCGATCAGGTCGGGGCCGGGGTTGCCGACGGTCCAGTACAGCGTGTCGAGTTCGGCGTCGTACGTGCCCGTCATCCATGTCGAGCCACCCGGATGCGCGAGCGCAGTGCCCTGCCAGGTTTCGGAGCCGGGTTCGCCGGGCAGCGGCGTCGTCCACCAGCGCCACGCTTCCTTGCCCGTCTGTTGATCGTACGCGGCGACGAAGCCGCGCACGCCCTCGTCGCCGCCGGACGTTCCGGTGATAACCAGATCGCCGACAGGCAGTGGTGCACCGGTCGCGTTGTAGTTTTGGCGCCAGTCGGCCATCTCGGTATCCCACAGCAGCGCGCCGCTGTGCTTGTCGAGCGCGATCACGTGCGCATGATCCGTCACCATGAACAGACGGTCGCCGGCGATCGCGGCGCCGCGGTTCGGTCCGCCGGCCGCATTGCCGATAAGGCCGCGCGTGCGTGCGCGCTGGTAGCGCCAGATCTCGCGGCCGCTGCCGGCATCGAGCGCGATGACCTCGTTAGCGCTCGTCACGTACATCACGCCGTCGGATACGACTGGCGTCGTCTGCAGGTTGCCGTTCGACGCGACGTTGAAGATCCACTGCGGCGCAAGCGAGGCAACGTTGTCGCGGTCGATCTGGTCGAGCGCGGAGTAACGGCTGCCATGCGTTTCGCCGTTGTAGCTGGTCCAGTCGGCCTGCGACGTGGCCTTGCGCAAGCCATTCCCATCCTTGCGCAGCAGGTGCAGGCGCTGGTCGTCGCCGAGCAGTTGCAGGTCGCTCATGCTTTCGTTCAGCACGAGGCCGGCGAGCTTGCTGCCGTCGGCGAGCGTCAGCTCGCGATGTTCCGGTGCCGTGCCGAAGCGGGGTTTCAGCGTGCGCAGTTTCCCGATCAACGCGGTTGTTTCGGCCTCGCCGAGCTGTGGAAAGCCGGGCATGCCGGCCGCGCCGAGGCCGTTGCGAATCACGCCCGCCAGTTCGCCATCGCTGCGCAGCGGTACGCGCGTCGCGATGTTCGGGCCGAGCTCGCCGCCGTTGCCGTCGGTGCCGTGGCAGCTCGCGCAGTGCTGCGTGAAGGCAGCGGAGCCTGCGTCCTGGGCCTGCGCGCCGAGTGCAATGAATGCGAGTGCGCAGGTGTACAGTGAAAGTCGTGGGTGGCGCATCGCTTAAGCCCTTACTTTGCCTGTGACTCGGCAATGCGTGCCGCCAGCGCGCATTCCTCGGCCACCGTGAAATAGCGAGATGCCGCGTCCTTGCCGATCACATAAGGATGCGGGGCGTTCGCGGCGCGTTCCGCCAGGCGCGGCAGTTTCGCCGTCGTGCCGTCGTATGCCGTGTGGTTCGACAGCAGGATGTCGACGCCGGCATCAGTCGCGATGCCACGGAAGCGCTTCGCCGATTCGGCGTACATGCCCAGGCGCGTATCGCGCGGATCGTCAGGTGCGTCACGGAAGTTGAACAGCGTGCCGCCCCACAGTGCCGCGAGGTGCGGCGTGCCGTTGTCGTGGACCGGCAGCAGCGTCGACAGCGTGCCGTGCGTGTGGCCCGGCGTGATGTACGTGCGCACGGTGTGGTCGCCGAGCGTGATCTCCATGCCGTCGGTGGCGACGATGTCACGCGTGGCCTTGTCTTCGTGCGTACGCTCGTACAGTTCCCAGTCCACCTCCGACATCACGATCTTCGCGCCGAAGCGCTGCAGGAACGCCGCGCCGCCGGAATGATCCGCATGCGCGTGGCTGATGATGACGTATTTGATGTCTTCCGGATTCAACCCGAGCTTGCGCATGCCATCGATCACTTCGGCTTCGACGGAGTAGTCGAAAATCGCGTCGACGAGGATGAAACCCTCCGACGTGCGCAGCGCCCACACGGAGAACACCGTTTGCCCGAGGAAGTACAGGTCGTCGAAGACCTGCGCCGGCGCGGCGTACCACTCGCCGATCGCCGGATCGGCGTTCGGCAGCGCGGCCGGCACTTCGCCGACCGGTGGCGGCGCGCCGACGGCAGTGATCGGTCCTTCGCACAGCCGGCCGAAGATGAAGGCGTGATCCTGTCCCGCGGCAGTACGCGCGTTTTCGACGTGGCGCGCGGCGGCAGCCATGTCGGCTTGCGCGAAGGCGGTGGAGGCGGCGCAACATGCAGCGGCGAGCAGGGCGGTTCTCATCACAGCGTTTTTCATTCGGTTCTCTCCGGCGGCAGGATCAAATGGGCTCAGGGCCAAGTTTTCCGCAGCGATTGTTTATTGTGTGAACTCAGGCAGATGGAAAGTGCTCTAACGCGATCCAATCATCTCAGCAAATATGCGCGCCTGTCGTCGCGACATAGAGCGAGTACAAGGACTGGCTCGCTGTCATGAACAGGCGGTTGCGCTTGGCGCCGCCGAAGCAGAGGTTCGCGCAGACTTCCGGAAGGCGGATCATGCCGATCGCCACGCCGTCGGGTGCAACGACCTGCACGCCGGGCCGCGCGCCGCACCAGACGTTGCCGAAGGCGTCGCAACGTATGCCGTCGGCGCTCGACGGTCCGCCGCCGGGCATCGTCAGCGTCGCGAACGTGCGCGCATTGCGCAGCCGCGCGCCATCGACGTCCCACACTTTCATCTGGCCGGAGTCGGCGACGTACAGCAGCTTGTAGTCCGGTGAAAAGCACAGGCCGTTCGGCATGCCGACTTCGTCGGTCACGAGCGCGATCTCACCCGTCGTGCCATCGACGCGATACACGGCTTCCTTCGTTTCCGATTCGGCCGGGTTGCCTTCGTACAGCGCGCGGATGCCGAAGCTGGGGTCGGTGAACCAGATGCTGCCATCCGGATGCACGACGACGTCGTTCGGCGAATTCAGGCGTTTGCCATTGTAGCGGTCGGCGATCACGGTGACCGAGCCATCCGGTTCGTAACGCGCAACGCGGCGTGCGCCATGCTCGGCGGACAGTTGCCGGCCCTGGTAGTCGAAGGTATTGCCGTTGCTGTTGTTCGACGGCATCCGGAAACGCGTGACGCGTGCATCATCGTCGATGTAGCGCATCTGCACGTCGTTCGGAATGTCGCTCCATACGAGGTAGCGGCCGACGCCGTTCCACGCCGGGCCTTCCGCCCACAGCGTGCCGGTGTGCAGCCGCTGGATCGGCGAGTTGAACTGTACGCAGCGGCGGAAGCGCGGGTCGAGCGTGATGACGTCGGGGTCCGGGTAACGCACGGGGTTCTGTCCGCTCCAGTCGCGCGGCGTCGGGTCCGGCGAAATCGGACCCTGCGGCGTACCGGGTGGCTGCGCCAGCACGCGCGCGGCCAGCGGCAGGGCCGCGGCACCGGCAAGCGCGGTCAGCATTGTTCGGCGGGACGTGGGTTTCGACCGCAGGTCGTCAATCGGGGCGTTCATCGCAGTAAAGCTCCATGTAGCTATGTTTTTAATTGGTTACAGGCTCGGCTTTGCGTTCGGGCACCTCGGTACCAGCGGCGTCCTGCGGCGGATGCTCGCGCCACCAGGTCGCGAGCGTCGCGCCTGTGATGTTCATCAGCGAGCCGAATACGGTCGGCACGAGCCCGACCGTGGCCATCTTGCCCATCTCCTGCGCGAGCCCCGTCGCGAGGCCGGCGTTCTGCTGGCCGACTTCGAAGGCGATAGTGCGGCACGAACGTTCGTCGGCGCCGAGCGCGCGTGCGGACCAGTAACCGAGCGTGTAGCCGGCCACGTTGTGGATCAGGCTGATCGCGATCAGCAGCAGGCCGATCTCGAGCAGGTTGTCGCGCCCGCCGGCCGTCATGATCATCAGGATCAGCACGATGCCGCCCATCGACAGTGCCGGCATCAGGCGGTCGAGCCATTCTGTCCTGCCATGCAGGAAGCGGTTGAACAGCAGGCCCGCGCCGATCGGCAGTATCGTGATCTCGACGATGCTGAGCATCATGCTCCACGGATCCACTTCGATGAACTGGCCGCCGAGCCACTGCATGTAGAACGGCGTGAACAGCGGCGCGAGCAAGGTGGCCAGCGTCGTCACGGTGACCGACAGCGCGAGGTTGCCTTTACTGATGTACGTCATCACGTTCGACGCGAGGCCGCTCGGCGCCGCGCCGATCAGGATCACGCCCGCCGCGATCTCTGCGTCGAGCGGAAACACGAGCGTCAGCATGAAGCCGACGAAGGGCATGATCGTGTACTGGCAGGCCGTGCCGAGGAATACGAGCTTCGGTTCTTTCACGATGCCGATGAAATCGGACGCGCTCAGCGATACGCCCATGCCGAACATGATGACCTGCAGCAACGGCACGATCAGCGTGCTGAGCCTGAAGTCGCCGATGCTGACCAGCGGGCCTGGATAACACAGCGCGAAGGTAACACCCGCGAAGATCAGCAGGCTGAACGAAATGCCGCCGAGTTTCTCACTGCCTCGCACGCCCACGCCGGCGAGCAGGAAGGCCGCGACGAGCAGCGGACCGGCGAGTGCCGCATTGCCGACGGCGAACAGCACGAGCGACAGCACGAAGGCCGCAATGGCGGCGCGCAGCGTCAGTTTGAGCATCGCGGAGGATCGTGTACTCATGTGCTCACCACTCAGGTTGGATCTCGCAGGATCGGGAAGTCACGCCATCACCATTGCATGTACGAGCCGTCGGGGCGGCGATTGAGCAGCATGCCGGCGCGGTACTCGGTGTATTCAGCGATCGGCGTCAGCCGGTCCATGGCCACCGTGACGCCGAGGCCCGGGCGATCGTTCGGCCAGAACTTGCCGTCGCGGAAGTCATACATGTCCGGCAGGTGCGGGTACGTGCGGCTGCCGTCGCCGAGCATTTCCATCAGTGCGACGTTCGAACTCGCCGTCAGGCAATGCACGAGCGCGGCGGTGGCAATTGGCCCGGTGAAGTGCGGGATCATGCCGATGTAATGCGTTTCCGCGAGCGCCATGATCTTCATGTATTCGGTGATGCCGCCGGTGTTGGGCAGCTGGCAGCGCACGTAGTCGATCAGTTCCTTCTCGATAAGGCGATTGACGTCCCACTTGTAGCCGAACTGCTCGCCGACGGCGATCGGCACGCGCACGTGCTGCCGGACGTGTTCGTACGAATCGACGCTCTCGCTGCGGATCAGGTCTTCGCAGAAATACGGATGCAGCGGTTCGAGCAGCGTCGCGAGGTTGATCGCGTCGGTAGCGTCGAGCTCGGTGTGGAAGTCGAGCGCCCAGTGGCCGTCGCCTACAGCACCATGGATCGCGAGCGCATCCTCGTGCATCTGGCGCACGAGCTGGAAACGGTCGACGACGCGCTGGCGCGGATTGTCCGTCGCATGCCGGTACACGCGGATGCCGGCATCGACGCAGGCTTTTGCGCGGTCGGCGAGCGGCGTGCCGGGACCGCCGCCGGGGAATGCCGTCGAATAGCACTCGATGTGGTCGCGCGCCTTGCCGCCGAGCAGCTGCCAAACCGGCACGTCGAGCGCGCGTGCCTTCAGGTCCCACAGTGCGAGGTCGAGTGCGCCGAGCGAATGCAGCTTTTCGCGTCCCGCCGTGTAGTGCATGCCGCGCATCAGCGTCTGCCAGTGGATTTCGGTGCGGAAGGGATCCTGGCCGATCAGCATGCTCGCGCATTCGTCCATGGTCGTCGGTTCGCCGCCTTCGCCCCAGCCTATCAGGCCGCTTTCGGTTTCGATCATCACGACACGCGACGACTGGTTCACCATCGGCTGGCCCGGCCGGCCCTGTGAATCGCCGCCGTGGCTGAAGTAGCGGATCACTTTCACCTTGTCGTCGGGCAGGCCGAGCGCATTCGCCGACGGCGGCAGCCATGCGGCTGCGCTTGCCGTGCCGACGGCTTGCAGTAACTGGCGGCGGTTCATCGTTTTCATTCGTGTTCTCCGGTGACGGCCTTACGCAAAAAAAGGAACACCCTGCGGCGCATACTGCCGCATCGCTTCTTCATTGATGTCGACGCCGATACCCGGCTTCTCCGACAGCGGAATGAAACCGTCGACGACCATGTCGCCATCGAACGTGACGATCTCCCTGAACATCGGATCCTTGTGAAAATAGATCTGCCACTCGAGGATCATGAAGTTCGGCACCGACGCGCACACGTGCGCGGCCGCCATCGCGCCGAGGTACGACGCGACCATGTGCGGCGCGAACGGCACGTAATAGAGATTCGCGAGGTTTGCGATGCGCTGCCCTTCGCCGAGGCCACCGGCCTTCTGCAGGTCCGGCATCACGATGTCGACCGCACCGGCTTCGAGCAGCGGCAGGAAGCCGTGCGCGAGGTAGTGGTTTTCGCCGGCGCAGATCGGCGTGCTCGTCGAGTCGTTGATTTCCCTGTAGGCCGCGACGTTTTCCGCCGGCACTGGTTCCTCGAGCCACATCAGGTTGAAGGGTTCCATCAGCTCGGCAACACGCTTCGCCGTCGGCAGGTCGTAGCGACCGTGCATGTCGCAGCACAGGTCGATGGTCGGACCGACTTCCTCGCGAGCGGCGGCAATCTGGTCGACCATGCGCTGTAACTCGCCGGGACTTGCCGTCCAGTTGTAGGCGTCATAGCGGCTCGGATCGTTGGCCTGGTCGAGGTCGAACTTGATCGCGGTCATGCCCATGTCGACGGCTTCGCGCGCATTCGCGGCGAAGTCGGCGGGCGTCGGCAGGTTCGTCTGGTACAGCGCGGTGTCCATGTACACGCGCACGCGGTCGCGGAACTTCCCGCCGAGCAGGCGATAGACCGGCACGTCGAGCGCCTTGCCGGCGAGGTCCCACAGGGCCGTTTCGATCGCGGACAGCACGGCCACGTACATGCCCGACTGCGCGCCGCCGAACACGCCGCCTCGGCGTAATTCCTCGAACAGGCGATGCACGTCGAGCGGATTGCGGTTGCGCAGGCGCGGCGCGAAACCCATCACGAGGTGGTATGTGCCGCGCACGGCATCGACGCCTTCACCGACGCCGTAGATGCCCTGGTTCGTGTAAATCTTCACGAACAGGCTCGCACCGCCGCGAATGAAGCCGCATTTGAGGTCCGTGATGCGCAGATCCGACGGGCTCGATGCGAGGTTCGCCTGGTCTATCGCGTTTTCGAGCGCGGCGCCGAAGCTGGCAAATGGCGCGACCGACAGTGCGCCGGCAGCGGTCGCGGCACTGGCGAGGAAGCGGCGGCGGTCATGGTAGCGTTGCATCGTACGTCTCCCTGTTGTTGTTCTTTATCTCTGGCCGGGGAAACAAATGGGCCCTGGCCCGGTTGTTTCGAGATCCGTCAAAACGTCCGTTCCCGCAGTAATTCCGCAATGCGCTCTTCGGATACCGGTAAATCGGCCGCGTTGTCGCGCATCCACCGCGAGAAATCGCGCTCGATCTCGTCGCTCCAGCGCGTGTCGATCTGGCCCGAGTCATACGTGCCTTCGCGCAGCCGCTGCTGGCCGAACATGTCGCGCAGGCGGACGATTTCGGAGGTTTCGACGACGAGCTGTGCGAGCTGCGCCGGAACGAAGATCACGCCGCCGTCGCGCGCGAGCACGACGTCGCCTGGCATCACGGTTGCCGCGCCGATGCGCGTCGGCGTGTTGATGCCGATCAGCGTCGTATTCAGCTGACCTGGCGGGTTGTGGTGCGACGGGTGGTACGAGCGGTAGAAGGCGTTGAAGCCGTCGATCTGCTTCAGGCCGTTCACGTCGCGTACCGCGCCGTCGTAAATGAAGCCGTTGCCGGAGTTCGCGTGGATCGCGCTGCCGACGTTGTCGCCGATCGTCGGACCGTCTACATGCGCGCCGAACTGGTCCGCCACATACACGTCGCCGGGCTCAAGCATGTCGACGACCCAGGAGTTCTGCGCGCCGGAGCGTCCTTCCTGCCTGCCGCGCTGGTCGTACTGCGCATGGATGTCGGGGCGCCCTGGCGCAAAGGTCGCCGTGACGGCGCGGCCGACCAGCACGCCATCCGGATCGATGACTTCCCAGTCGCCTTCGTACTGGAAGTTGAAGCGATTGTTGCGCAGCACGGCCCAGGCTTCCTCGAGCGTGACTAGCTTCATGCGCTCGAGGATGTCGTCCGGCACGCGCGGGCGGCCGTCGTCGAAGCGTTCGCCTTTCCACTCCGGCGTCAGGAACAGCAGCTCGTCGCGCGTGATCTGCTGCGCAACGGCCTGTTGTGCGAGCAATGCCGCCGCGAGGAATGCGCTCAATACCGATGTCTTCACGTTGCCACCTCCGTGTTCAGGCCACGCTGTTCGCGAGCGTGCCGATGTGATCGATCGTGATCGTGATTTCATCGCCGCTGTGCAGCGTGAATGGCGCTGGCGGCACGATGCCGGTGCCGGTCATCAGCAGTGCGCCCTGCGGGAAGCTGCATTCGCGAAACAGGTAGGCGGCGAGCTCCTCGAAGGTGCGCGTGATCTGGCTGACCTCTATCGCGCCTTCGAACGCCGTGGCGCCGCCGCGCGCGATGACGAGCGAAATCACCGAGTCGGTCGGGAAGGGCGCATCGCTGGCGTACACGCACGGCCCGAGCGCCGCGGAACCGTCATAGGTTTTGGCCTGCGGGAGGTATAGGGGATTCTCGCCTTCGATGCTGCGCGAGCTCATGTCGTTGCCGATCGTATAGCCGACGAGTTCGCACCGACGGTTCAGCACGAGCGTGAGTTCGGGTTCCGGCACGTTCCACGTCGAGTCGGCGCGGATGCGCACCTTGCCGCCATGGCCCGCCACGCGGTGCAGGGTAGCCTTGAAGAACAGTTCGGGGCGTGCGGCTTCGTACACGCGCTGGTAGAAGTCGCCGCCGCCGGCGTCCTTCGCTTCCTCCTGCCGTTCGACCTTGCTGCGCAGGTAGGTTACGCCGCTGCACCACAGTTCCTGGCCCTGCATTGGCGGCAACAGTGCTTCGGCGAGCAACGTAGGCGCCGCATCGCAACGTGGCAGCTCGGCCTGGCGCCGCGCCAGGAACGCGTGAAGTCCTTCGTGGTTGATCAGCTGATCCCACGACAGTTCGGTTTCGAGGCTGTAGTTGCCCGCGTGTTCCAGCAGGATGCCTGCCGACGTGTTGTAAAGCTTCATCGGGGTGCGCCGGACCTCATGGCCGTGCGGCCGGGGTCTGTTCTTATTTTTCAGTGGAGCCGAAGCATACAGGAACAGTGTCCCGCGCAGTAAAGGTAGCGGCCCTCACGCGCGCGAATCTGCCTCCGTCACGGGCAATTGGAGTGCAGGCATTGCAAGGTCTGTAATCCGATTGATGATATTTATGGATAAGCAGCAGCGTGGTGAATGCATGTCATGAGGTGCGCGTACTGGTGAGTTCGCTTCGACGGTGTTTTACTGTGTACGAAGCTTCACAACTGATTCGGGGCCCATCGATGGCCCATTGAAAGGAGAGTTGCGCGTGAAAACCATCCAGACCCAGGTAGCCATCATCGGCGGGGGGCCCTCGGGCCTGTTGCTTGGGCAGTTGCTGCATCGCCAGGGTATCGCGAACGTCGTGCTCGAGCGCTCGACCGGCGATCACGTCCTCAAGCGCATTCGTGCCGGCATCCTCGAATCAGGCCTCGTCGCGCTGATTCGTGAAGCTGGCGTCGCGCAGAGGCTGGACGCGGAAGGCATTCCACACGACGGTTTCGCGCTCGCGTGCAACGGCCAGCAGACGCGCATCGACCTGAAAGGGCTGACGGGTGGCAGGAACGTGTTCTGTTACGGGCAGACCGAGATCACGCGCGACCTGATGGAAGCGCGCGCAGGCGCTGGCCTCGCGACGTATTACGAGGCCAGCAACGTCGCGCCGCACGACCTGAAGACTGACGCGCCGCGCGTCACGTTCAGCTGCGGTGGCGAAGAATACGAACTGCGCTGCGACTATGTCGCCGGCTGCGACGGCTTCCATGGCGTATCGCGCCAGTCGATACCGCGCGAGCTGCGCACCGAGCACGAACGGGTGTATCCGGTCGGCTGGCTGGGCCTCATGAGCGATACCCCGCCGGTCGACCACGAACTGATCTACTGCCGCAGCCCGCGCGGCTTTGCGCTCGCGAGCATGCGTTCGCACACGCGTTCGCGTTATTACATCGACGTGCCGCTCGACCACAAGGTCGAGCAGTGGCCCGACGATGCCTTCTGGACAGAACTGAAGCGCCGCCTGCCGCCCGAAGCGGCCGCGCGGCTCGTCACGGGCCCGTCGATCGAGAAAAGCATCGCGCCGCTGCGTTCGTTCGTGTGCGAGCCGATGCAGTACGGCCGGCTGTTCCTCGTCGGCGACGCAGCGCACATCGTGCCGCCGACAGGTGCGAAGGGCCTGAACCTCGCTGCGTCCGATGTGTCGACGCTGTACCGCATCCTGACGCGCGTATATCGCGACGGCGACAGCGCCTGCGTCGAACACTATTCGCCGATAGCGCTGCGCCGCGTGTGGCATGCCGAACGTTTCTCGTGGTGGCTGACGCGCCTGCTGCACAACCTCGACGAGAACGGGCCGAACGATCGCAGCGGCGATTCCGGCCGCCGCTTCGCCGAATCGGAGCTGACGTACCTGCTTGGATCGCAGGCGGGAAGGACACTGATCGCCGAACAGTATGTCGGGTTGCCGTACGAGCCGCTGCCGTAAGGCCTGCCATTCCTGTTGCGCAATGTGGATTGCGACGTTCGGCAGGTAGGGCTATCACGTCATTCCGATACGGTCGGTAGCAAATTGCGCCAGGAGAGCGCTTTCCTGTACCTTCGCTTGCGTCATGCCAACAAGAACAACAAGAGGCAGAACCGTGAGCCGTCTCCTCCGAACAGCACTGCTCGTGTCGAATGCCTGTCTTGCGCTCGGCGTCGTGCAGGTACAGGCACAGCAGAGCGTCGGCCGTGGTGCGCCGGATCCCATCGTGCCGGAACACATCGTCGGTTCGGAAGGCAAAGGCTACTTCACCGGCGCCGGCATTCCGCCGGACAACATGCCGATCTTCGCTGCGCGCGATGGTGCCGTGCCCGAAGGCGTCACGCCGCTCGCCATCGACATCTTCACGACACGCGACTTTTACCAGGATCGCGCGCTATGGAACGACCCGCGCTATTACCGCTGCAACTCGGCGGTCGGACTCGAGCAGATCTGGGGCGCGTATGAAGTGCCGCTGATCGGCGACGATCCGCCCGGGAGCGCTGCATGGGGCTACTGCGATCGGGATTATCCACGCGAGCAGATCGTGAGCCCCTACGGCTTCACGAGCGCGAAAGCGCACTACGAGGCCCTGCTCGATGAAGTGCGCGCGAAGGGCGGACCCACCGTCCACACCCAGTCCACCGTTCCCGACTGGGGCGGGCGTTATTTGCGGCAGCGCGACAAGCGCCTGTCCTGGTTCAACGGCGCGACGCTGCAGGTTCCGACATACCTCTCGTTGCTCAAGCCCGAATACCAGCAGCGCTTCGTGCAGCAGATGTATCACTACTCAGGCAGCAACGCCGCGCAGTGGCCGGGCTCGTATTGCTGGCCGGAAGGTTTCATGCGGCGCCTAGCGCAATACGGCGGCGCGACCGTGAACCTCGTCGTGACGCCGGACTTCGTGATCGACATGCGCAACGCGGCGAAGACGCTCGTCACGCAGGTCCACGTCGGTGCGCAGTTCATCGAGGATGGCGCCGTGCCGCGCCTCGGCCCCGACGTACCGCAGTGGTTTGGCGAAACCGTCGGCTTCTGGGACGGCGACGCGTTGATCACGTGGACCTCGAACATCCAGGGCTGGATCTCGCACGGCGGCTTCGAATACAGCAACAATTTGCAGTCGATCGAAATCTACACGCCGCGCCGCGGCGCCGGCGGCATGCTGCTCGGCGTCAAACACGAGGTGATCCTGTACGACGACGAGGCCTTCGTGGAACCGCTGCGGATCGTGCACCTGCTCGACCGCCAGCGGGGCCTGGATGAAGGCGAGCCATTCCCGATCTTCGAATGCATTCCGCAGAGTTTCCCGATCGATGGACAGACGACGCCGGTCGTACCGGGCCAGGCGATCGAATACGTCGTGCCCGATATCTTCGGCAGGCCCTGGGCGCAGATCTGGGAGCGTTACCACGAAGAAGGCATGCAGCGTCCGCGTGAGGCGACAGGGCGGTTTGGACTGTGAACGGAGGAACCACGATGACGAAGATCACCGCAAGCATGGCCACGCTCGCGCTGTCGCTGCAGCCTGGCGTGTCGACCGCGCACCATTCGTTTGCAATGTACGACACGAACCAGACTTACGTGATGACGGGCATCGTCACGCGCGTGGACCCAAATCCGAATCACTTGCAGATGTTCATCGCGCCGCTGAATGTCGCACGCGACCAGGTGTTGAAGGATGACAAGGGTGAGCCCGTCGTCTGGGCTATCGAAATGGACGGGGCGGCGGTCGAGGCACGCAGCGGCGTCACGGTGAACGGCTTTCCCCGCGGCACGATCGTCAGTGTCGGCCTGCATCCGCTTCGCAATGGCTTCCCCGGCGGCGGTCGTGGCGAGTCCGGATTGTTCAGGTGTCCCGCGGACACGCCGCCCGCGCCCGGCATGCATTGCGATTCCGTTGCCGGAGCGATGCCGTACGGCGATGGCGTATTGCCGGCGCCGACCGGCGCGATGCCCGGCGTGCAGTAAAAGGGCGCGCGAGCGGCAGTGCGCAATGCGGCGGCAGCCTGTACTGTTTACACACCTGCGGAACGTAATTGCGTAAAGCTTTCCGGCTTCGCACGCGCAGGTTCCGAAAAACTGCCAGCAGTTCGTTACTTTCCTCCATTGGCACAGGCCTTGCTCAACGAGAGCTGGAACCTTGCGCGCGTGCAGCGCGCGTCCGTCCACCAACACAAGCAGGTCGTCGACCTGCGCATCCACTGGAGTTCTGAACATGGCCGCGAAGAAACGCAGCAGCACCCGTAAAGCGCCCGCGCGCAAGAAGTCGACGCGTGCGAAAGCCTCGTCCCCGAGATCGTCCCGCGCGTCGAATGCCATCAGCATCCTGCGTGCCGATCACAAGCTCGTGAACGAACTGTTCGAGCAGTTCGAAAGCACACGCTCTTCAGCGAAGAAGCAGAAGATCGTGCAGCAGATCTGCACCGAGCTGACGATCCATGCGATGGTCGAAGAGGAAATCTTCTATCCGGCCGTCAAGCAGGCGCTGAAGGATGACGAACTGATTCCGGAAGCCATCGTCGAGCACGACACGCTGAAGTCGCTGATCGCGCAGGTCGAAGGCGTCGAGCCGGACGGCGAGATGTACGACGCGAAGGTCAAGGTCATGAGCGAATACGTGAAGCATCACGTGAAGGAAGAGCAGAACGAGATGTTCCCAAAAGCGCAGAAGACCCGGCTCGATATGGATGAGCTCGGCGAAATGATCCTGCAGCGCAAGGAAGAACTGAAGGCGGAGCTCGCGGCCTGAGCCGCGTCTGCCTTACCTGATAGCCGGTGGCCTGCGCGGCCACCGGTCGTACGTTCGCTACTCTCCCTCGGCCTCGTCCTTCACTTCGAGACCGGAGAAGTTCGCCACGTCATCCACCTGGTGACCCACCTGGCGCAGTCGCGCCTCTAGGATCGTTTTTGGCGTCGCCGCGCGAGGATCCATGTTCACGGCCGCGCACGTGAAACCGCGCAGCGTGCATTCCGATGTCTGGTGCACGATGCCGCGCTCCATCATCAGGCCCTTCATCAGCTCGTAAGCTTCCTCGTTGAACACGATGGCGTTGTTGGGCCGGAACGTGCCGACGCCTATCGCATAGTCGATCGGCATCAGCGGTTCGATGCTGGCGCCGAACGCGCCGTCATTCTTCTTGCCGAGGTCGTAGGCGCCGAGGTCCGCGCCATTGTCGATCAGGTACTGGATGATCGGCACGTCGCCGAGGTTGCCGGCGACCATCAG
This sequence comes from Pseudomonadales bacterium, assembly GCA_036405915.1. Lineage (GTDB taxonomy): Bacteria > Pseudomonadota > Gammaproteobacteria > Pseudomonadales > Pseudohongiellaceae > CAILUG01. Next base: position 16,202 of record DASWWP010000077.1, on the reverse strand, counting down.
CGGCGAAATGCCGTAGTTGTCCTGCCAGTTCACGTCGCTGCCCATTTCCACGAGGATCCTGACGATCTCGAGCCGGTCGGCGCGCGAGCCTTCCTTGTGGAAGCCATGCACCCAGCCGAGTCCGGCCGCGGCGGCGAGCGCCGTCTCGTTGTCCTTCGACTTGATGTGCGGATCGGCACCATGCGCGAGCAGCAGCTGCACGAGCTCGAGGTCGGCCGCGAATGCCGCCCGCATCAGCGCCGTGGCGAACACGATGCGGGGCGCACCGCCACGCATGCGCGCACGCGGGGTTTCGTTGACGACCCAGTTCGGATCGGCGCCGCGCTGCAGCAATTTCTCGATGAGCGGCAGCGGATCGTCGGTGACGATCCACGGGAAGTTCGGCGCGGTTTCCATGTTGCGCCGGTCGACCGCCCAGAACAGAGGCGTGAAGCGTTGCGCATCGGCGTTGTTCACATCACTGCCGGCCTCCACGAGATAGTCGGCCAGCGCGTAACTGCCGTTGAAGATTGCCAGGCTCAGCGCATTCTTGCCGTCTGCCGCGATCGCATCGACATCGGCGCCTGCCTCGACGAGCACCGTTGCCGCCTCGAGATGGCCATCGCGGGCCGCGAGCAGCAACGGAGTGAATTCACCGCTGGCAAGTACTACGGGTCCCACTTCCTCCGGGCGGCGTTCGCGCGGCAGGCCGCCTTCGAAGCCACGGCCCGTGTCCGGCGGCACATATACCGAGCGCGCCTCGATGTCGGCGCCGTTCTCGATCAGCAGGCGCGCTGCATCTGCATGGTTCTGGGCGACGGCCCACATCAGCGGCGTCGTATGTCCCCAGGCCTCGCGTGCGTTGACGTCGGCACCATGCGCGAGCAATACGTCGATTGCGTCGGTGAGGCCCGTACGCGCCGCGAGCATCAGCGGCGTATCCCCGGTGACGCTGACCGCCTGGTTCGGATCGGCGCCGGCGCCGAGCAGCAGTTCAAGTAACTCGGCGTTGCCATTGATTGCGGCCGGCAGCAGCGGCGGTGCGCCGACGCGGTTGCGGGCTGAGACATCGGCGCCGGCTTCGATCAGCACACGCGTCATCTGCGTGTCGTTGGCCTGGACGGCCCAGTGCAGCGCCGTCGTGCCGTCAATCTGGGGCTCGTTGACGTTTACGCCTTGCTGCAGCAGCTGCCGGATCGTCGCGAGATCGGCCTGTTGCGCCGCATCCGCGACCGGACCGGCGTTCACCGGTAATGACGCAAGCAGGAACACCGGTAATGCAAAGGTGGCAATGCAATGCGCTCGCAGGTGCAGCTTCGTCTTCGTCGTCATGGGCGGCTCGCTGTGTCGGTGGGCTGGTGCATCATAACCAGTGCCGCGCGCTTGCCGCCATACATCGCGTGCGACGCAACGATGCAAAGTTGCAACGATGCAACGATGCAAAGCCTCACTGTGACAAACGGCACCTAGGACTCGTTACAAAAGTTGCGGCGACGCACTCATTCGCATAGATTGCCCACCGGTACTGCAAGCGCACAAACATCAGTACCGTTCGGTTTGGTCAGCGGTACACAATAATGAAAAATGCGCGTGCACTGATGGGGACTTTGCTGGGGACTTTGCTCGTGAATGCCAGCTGCGTCGCATTGGCGCAACCGGATGCCGCATTCACCGATGCGCTGAAGCAGTACTGCGGCGACTGCCACAACGGCGACGACTACGCAGGTGGCCTCGATCTCGATAGCATCCTCGATGCACCGATAGCCGAACACGCCGCTGAATGGGAGCGCGCGATCCGCCGTTTGCGTGCGGGCGTGATGCCGCCGCCGGGGCAGGAGCGTCCCGCGAGCGACGACTACCTCGCGCTCACCGAATGGCTCGAAAACGAAATCGATCGCACGAGCCCCGTGAATCCCGGCAGCAAGATGCTGCATCGCCTGAATCGCACCGAGTATGCGAATGCCGTGCGCGACCTGCTCGGCCTCGAGATCGATGCGACGACGCTGTTGCCGGCCGATACCTCGGCGCGCGGCTTCGACAACATTGCCGGTTCGCTGACGATCTCGCCGACGCTGCTCGAGGCCTATACGACCGCTGCCGCGCGCGTGTCACGCATGGCGGTCGGTTACTGGCGCAGTCCGACCGAAGTGTCGTACATCGCGCCGGGCGACGCCTCGCAGAATTACCAGCTCGAAGGCATGCCGATCGGGACGCGCGGCGGGCTCGCCGTGCGCCACAACTTCCTCGCCGACGGCCTGTATACCTTCCACATCCAGAACTTCGGCGTCGGGGCCTTCATCCCCGGCGAAGAACTCGAACTGAGCATCGACGGCGAGCGCGTGCAATTGTTCAAGTACGAAAAGATGGGGATGAACGTCGGCATGGGTGGCGATCGCGATGGCGCGCTCGAAGTCACGGTGCCGGTGAAGGCCGGCACGCGTCTCGTCGGCGCGACCTTCATCGCGACGAACTACCGCCCGCCGCTCGACATCATCCGCCAGTACGACCGCAAGTCGATCGAGAACGAAAAGATGGCGCAGGTGCAGTATCCGCCGGTAATCGGCCTGCTGAAGATCCTCGGCCCCTTCGAGCCGACGCGTCCGGAAGATTCCGCGAGCGTGCGCAAGGTCTTCAGCTGCCTGCCGGCAAACACCGACGAATTCGAATCCTGTGCACGCTCGATCCTGACCCGGCTCGCGACACAGGCTTATCGACGCCCAGCGGTCGATGAGGACCTCGCGGTGTTGATGGACTTCTTCCGCGAAGGCGCGAGCAGCGGAGTATTTGCCGACGGCATCGAGCTTGCGCTGCGCCGCCTGCTGGCCGACCCGGAGTTCCTCGTCAGGGTTGAGCGTGAGCCCGACGACGTGCCCGCCGGCGAAGCCTATGCGATTTCCGATCTCGAACTCGCCTCGCGACTCGCCTTCTTCCTGTGGAGCAGCCTGCCGGACGACGAGTTGCTGGCGCTCGCGAGCGAGGGACGCCTGAATGACGAGCGCGTGCTTGCGCAGCAGGTGACGCGCATGCTGGAAGATCCGAGGTCGCGCTCGCTGGTGACGAATTTCGGCCAGCAGTATCTGTACCTGCGCAACCTGCCCACGACGTCTCCCGACGGCATCTTCTATCCGAACTGGGACGACGAGCTGCGCACGAGTTTCCAGAAGGAAAGCGAGCTGTTCTGGGAGAGCATCATCCGCGAAGACCGCAGCATCCTCGACCTGCTCGATGCGAACTACACCTTCCTGAACGAGCGCCTCGCGAACCATTACGGCATCCCTAACGTCTACGGTGCGCATTTCCGTCGCGTGGAACTGGCACCCGAGTTCGATCATCGCCGCGGCATCCTCGGCAAGGGCAGCTTCCTGACGACGACCTTCACCGAAAACTTCCGCACGTCGCCGGTCAAGCGCGGCGTGTGGGTCATCGAGAACATCCTCGGCACCGTGCCACCCGAGCCGCCGCCGAACGTGCCGGCACTCGAGGAAACGCAGGGCAATGGGGAAGTCGTCATCCGCACGCTGCGCGACCAGCTGACACTGCATCGCGCCGACCCGGCCTGCGCGTCGTGCCACCGCATCATGGACCCGATCGGCTTCGCGCTCGAAAACTTCGATGCCGACGGCAGCTGGCGCATCAACGACGGTCATCCACGCAAGGGCGACGGTTCCGCCGTGCCGCTCGATACGCAGGTCGAGTTGTGGGACGGCACGCCTGTGAATGGCGTTACCGAATTACGCGAGCGCCTCAAGTACTACTCGCCGCAGTTCGCGCGCTTCATGACGGAGAAGCTTTTGAGCTATGCGCTGGGCCGTGGCACCGAGTACTTCGACATGCCGGTCGTGCGCCGCATCGTCAACGATGCCGAGGATGGCAACTATCGCTTCTCGGATATCGTCACGCGCATCGTCATGAGCGAACCCTTCCGCATGCGGGTGAAAGAAGGTGAAGGGCAGGGCGAACAGGCACCGGCGCAGACCGCGGCAGTGAACTAGCAACGTCATTCCGGCCAGGCCGGAACCCAGTGTCTTTCCTCTCAACGGCAAGACAGTAACGCGAGGATAAGGTCATGAACCTGATCACGAAGAAAAGCCTCAACCGCCGCAGCTTACTGCGTTCCGCCGGCGTCGCGGTGGCCTTGCCGCTGCTCGACGCGATGATTCCTGCATTTACGCCGATCGCGAAGGCGGCGGAAACGCTGCGGCCGAAGCGCTTCGTCGGTATCTGGCACCCGCATGGCGCGGCGCCCGGTTACTGGTCGCCGCTGCAGACCGGCAGCGACTTCGAGTTTTCGTACATCACGAAGCCCCTCGAACCCTTCCGCAAGAATATCGTCCTGATCAGCGGCCTCGACGTGCCGGAAGCGTTTTCCACCGAAGACGAACCAGGCGGCAACCATGCGAGGGGCGCGGTGTTCCTGTCCGGCGCGCGCCCGCGCCGCAATGCCGTGAGCCCGTACCTCGGTGAAACGATCGACCAGACCATCGCGAAGCGTTACGGCCAGGACACGATCCTCGGCTCGATCCAGCTCGGCATCGAAGACGCCGGCAACTATGGCAACTGCAACTGGGGTTTCAGCTGCGCATACACGAACTCGATGTCGTGGCTTTCGCCGACACAGCCGCTGCCCACGGAGATCAACCCGCGCGTGGCCTTCGAGCGCCTGTTCGGGGACGGCGCGAGTGCCGAGGAGCGACAGCGTGGACGCCAGCTCAATGCGAGCATCCTCGATTCGGTCGCGCAGAAGATTCCCGACTTCAAGCGCCAGCTTGGCCACGGCGACCAGGTGAAGATGGACGGTTACCTCGAGAACATCCGCGAACTCGAGCGCCGCATCCACATCGCGATGGGCAACTCGGTGGAGGAGCCCACCGAAGAAGTCCCGTTCGGCATTCCGCAGGACAAGGACGTGCACTTCAAGCTGATGTACGACCTGATCGCGCTCGCCTTCGAAGGCGACATCACAAGATCGGCTACCCTGATGCTCGGCCGCGACCTGTCGTCGGCAACGCATCCGGCCTCGGGCTTCACCGGCGGCTGGCACGGCACGTCGCACCACGGGGACACGCCGGCGAACATAGCGAATTACGCAAAGGTGAACCGCTACCACGTCGCGAACATGGCCTACTTCCTCGACAAGCTCGCGAAGATCCAGGATGTGGAAGGCACGGCACTCGACAACGTGCTCGTCTACAAGGGCAGCAACATGGGCAACTCGCATCGCCATGCGCACGAGAAGGTGCCGGTCATACTGGCCGGTGGCATCGACGGGACGTTCAAGGGCAATCGCCACCTGTCGTGGCCCGACAACGTCGAGCGCACGTCGAACATGCTGCTCGCGATCCTGCACCTGTACGGCATCGACGTGCCGAGTTTCAACACGGGCACCACGCCCTTGCCGATTGCGTAAGCGGGACGAGTATGCGGAGTAGTTTGACCAGAACGACCTGGCGCCGTCCGGCGCTTGCACTGTTGAAAGTAATTGCACTAACGCTGGCCGCCGCGCCCGCCTTCGCGCAGCTTGGCGGCCCTACGCGCCCGCAGGTGTTGCTGCCCGACGGTCCGTTGCGCAACGTGATACTGAAGAACTGCGTGTCATGCCACGGCATCGACGATTATGCGTATTTCGCCTACAGCCGCGAGCGCTGGGACGCCTTGCTGAAGGAGAAGCATGCGGGCCTGCCGGTAAACAAGCTGTCGAGCACGGATGAAACGATGCTGCTCGACTACCTCGCAGAAACCTTCGGCACGGAAACCACGCCCTTCCCGCGCCGCTACATTCCGCCCGAGCTGGACAGCTTCTACGACGACGAAACCGGCCTCGCCGCGCTCGAAAGCGAGTGCACCGAGTGCCACGAACTCGACCGCGTATTCGAAACGCGTGCGACGCTGGCACGCTGGCGCGTGCTGCTGCTCGAAATGCGCGGCCGCGGAGCACCACTCGAGGACGACCACGAGATGGAACGCATGGCCGAGTGGTTGAGCAGGGTGCAGAGCGCGAATACGTTCGAGTGAAGTCCCGGTAGGCCGGGTCCGTTCAGCCGTTACAGGGCGTCCATTCCGCAGCACAGGGCTCGCAGATGCCGTGCGTCAGCTGCGGAAAGGTATTCGCTTCCAGCAAGCGCAGGATGTCCACGGCCACTTCCACCGGCACCCAGCGCCCGTCATCGACTTCCACTTTCTGGCACCAGCTGCAGATCTGCAGCAGGCGCTCATCGCGTGGCCGCCCGAGTTCCAGCAGCGCCAGCGAGGGCCGCGGCTCCTCGTGCGTCAACGTAGACTCGAATTCGACCGCGCCGTCCTCGAGCGGGCGAATGACCATCTCGAAGGTGCGCCGCCGGTCCGGTGCGTCGCAACGATAATGAAAGCGCAGGGTCTGGCCGGAGCGCGCGAGCTGGATCATGCGCACATACAGCTCGCGCACGGTGATGTTCGCGATCGCGTCGAGCAGGTTGCGGCCGAGCACGTCGCCGGGCAACAGCGCGTCGCCGTGGTTGCCGCGCGCGAACTCGGTCCAGGCCTCGTTGACCTGCGTCAGGCGGTTGCTGGCATCGATGCGGTACGTGATGACAGGAAAATTGTGAAGGTAGGGCATGGCGACAACCGTAACGGTAAGGTGTCGTCCATGACCTGATTGCTACTCGACGTCTTTGGCTCCGCTCGTCTCGCGCAGGAACAGACCACCGATGACGACCGTCATCAGGGCCACGACGATCGGATACCAGAGTCCGTAATAGATGTCGCCGGTATAGGCGACGAGCGCGAACGACACCGTCGGCAGGAAGCCGCCGAACCAGCCATTGCCGATGTGGTACGGCAGCGACATGGACGTATAGCGGATGCGTGGCGGGAACAGTTCGACGAGCCAGGCCGCGATCGGGCCATAGACCATCGTCACGTAGATGACGAGGATCGTCAGGATCAGTAGCACCACCGGGTAATTGATTTGCGCCGGATCTGCGCTAGCAGGATAACCCGCAAGCACGAGCGCTTCGGTGACTTCCTGGTTGAAGGCGGCGCTCCTTGTCGTGAATTCAGCCGTGTCCATGCCAGTGCCTTCGAACGCAACGATTTCCTTGTCGCCGATGCGCACCGAGGCGATCGTGCCGGCGGGTGCATCTTCATTCACATATGGAATGCCGGCGCGCGCGAGCTGGCCTTTGGCGACGTCGCACGACGCCGTGAACACCGTGCGGCCGACGGGATCGAACTGGAACTTGCAGGCATCGGCGTCGGCAACGACGACGACGGGGCTCTGCGTCTGCGCCGCTTCGATCGCCGGGTTTGCGTATGCAGTGAGTGCCTGGAACAGCGGAAAGTAAGTCAGTGCGGCGATCAGGCAACCGGTCAGCACGACGGTCTTGCGGCCGATCCTGTCCGAGAGCCACCCGAACACGATGAAGAACGGCGTGCCCAGTATCAGCGCGCCGGCGATCAGCAGGTTCGCGGTATAGGCCTCTACTTTCAGCAGGTTCGTCAGGAAGAACAGTGCGTAAAACTGCCCGCAATACCACACGACGGCCTGGCCGGCCGTGGCGCCGAACAACGCGAGCAGCACGATCTTCAGGTTCGGCCAGCGCGCGAACGAATCCTTGAGCGGTGACTTCGACGTCCTGCCTTCGGCCTTCATCTCGAGGAACACCGGCGATTCGTTCAGCTGCAGGCGGATGTAGACCGACACGCCGAGCAGTAGCAGCGATATCAGGAACGGGATGCGCCAGCCCCACACGTCGAAGTCGCTGCCGAGCAGCGTGCGGCACGCGAGGATCACGAGCAGCGACAGGAACAGGCCGAGCGTCGCGGTGGTCTGTATCCAGCTCGTGTAGAGCCCACGCTGGCCGGGCGGCGCGTGTTCGGCCACGTATGTCGCCGCGCCGCCGTATTCGCCGCCGAGCGCGAGGCCCTGCAACAGGCGCAGTGCGACGAGGATGATCGGCGCGGCGACGCCGATCGAGGCATACGTCGGCAACATGCCGACGAGCGCGGTCGACAGGCCCATGATGACGATCGTGATCAAAAAAGTGTGCTTTCTGCCGACGAGGTCGCCGAGCCGGCCGAAAATCAGCGCGCCGAAAGGCCGTACCGCAAAGCCGGCGGCAAAGGCGAGCAGTGCGAAGATGAAGGCCGTGGTTTCGTTGACGCCGGAGAAGAACTGGCGGCTGATGATCGCGGCGAGCGAACCATACAGGTAGAAGTCATACCATTCGAAGACGGTGCCGAGCGACGAGGCGAAAATTACGCGGCGGTGGGCTTTGTCGATCACGTGGTTACTCTTGTTATTGTGGGGCCGCTTCGTCTTTCCCGCGCCTTGTCGCGCCTTGGCGAAGCGCTGGCGGAAGACGGTGCCCGGAGTTGCGTGTTCCGGCACGACTGCGCAGGGCCACGGCATGGCAGGCGCGGAGAATAAACAGGCGGCGACGGCGGCGTCCAGTAATAAGGTGCCGGATCGCACAAGTCGCTTCACCCTGCGTTGCACCCCTCGTTGCTCGCGCGGTTCACCCCGTGCGCACACGACAGGTGCCTGTGGCTGGGACTCGCGTTATCCTGCGCCGGCCCTGCCGCTGTGACGCGGCTTCTAACCCGGCAGGTCATCCAAACAAACATAATAAGGAAGGAAGACGCCATGAAAACCGCAGCCCGCATTTCCATTCTGTCACTGACGCTCGCTTTCGCTCCGGTTCTGCCTATCCTCTCGGTTGCGCAGACCGCCGCCGTGCCGGCCGAAGTTCCGGCTGCCGTCGCCATTCCGCGTCCGTCGCCGGCCGAAGTGGCGACGATCACGAACAGCTTCGAGACTTTCAAGAATTCGCTGCCGGCTGCCGACAAGGCGGTGCTCGACAAGTATCCGGACGTGCTGGCCGTGCGCGTGCCTGGCCCGAACACGGCGGTGATTCCGGACTTGTCACCGCGCTTCGCCGACAAGCACGAGGCTAACAAGGCAGTCGCCGCCGCAGGCGACATCGACGTGCTGTTCATGGGAGATTCGATCACGGACTTCTGGCGCAACGCCGAGGGTCCCTTCGCCGGCAAGCCGGTGTTCGACAAAACGTGGGGCGATCTGAAGGTCGCCAACTTCGGCATCGCCGGCGACACGACGCAGGGCGTGCTGTACCGCCTGCAGAACGGCGAAGGCGAGGGCTTCAGCCCGAAGGCGATCATGCTGATGATCGGCACGAACAATACGCGTGCAAACACGGCTGCTGAAATCGCCGAAGGCATTGGCGCGATCGTGCTCGAACTCCAGCAGGATTTTCCTGACGCGAAAGTCCTGCTGCTCGGCATATTCCCGCGCAGCACGCCGGTCGATCCGGTGCGCGCGCAGATCGCCGAGATCAACTCGATCGTCTCCCGCCTGCACGATGGCGACAAGGTGCATTACCTCGACATCGGCAAGGTCTTCCTCGATGGCAGCGGCAACATTCCGCTCGACGTCATGAGCGACGGACTGCATCCGACGACGAAGGGTTACGAACTGTGGGCCGCGGCTGTGAAGGAGCCGCTGGCCGCGTTGCTGCGTTGATCGAATTAAAAAACGAATGCTTCGCCGCGGTGATTTCGATCACACAAACGCGCCCGGTCGCGCTTGATTTTGCGTTTGAGCGCCCTTACTGTTCGCGCATGTTCAACAACGCAGGTAAAGGGGGTGATCCAATGTCTAGTGATATGTGTAGGGTTTCAGCGGATTTTGGTTCTGTTCGCGAGGTGTTGGGCTAACACCACATCGAGTTGCAGAATCCTGTCTAGGCAGGGAACTCCCGTCAGCCGAATGGACATCAACACACCGATGTCCGGATGCTGATAAAGAGTGAATTGAAAAGACAGTTCCGTTGGAACTGCCGATCACGGGAAAGGGGCCAGCAGGCCCCTTTTCTTTTGCGCGAAATAAATGAGTCAGGGTTACGGCGTCAGCCGCAGCCAGTCCCGAACCTTGATGACTCGCTGCGTGGCCTTCGCAAGCTGGCGGCATCCGGGTTTGGCCTGTTGATGAACTGCAGCAGGTCGATGTCTTCCATCGCCATCGCACCCTGCGTGGCGCTGCGCAGGATCGCGTCTTTCAGCACGCGGTAATATTTTTCCACGTCGTCGTACGAGTCCATGCCCCTGCGCAGCGTCGCGGGTTCGCCGAGGTTCTGCGCGGCGATGTGCCGGTCTATGTGTCAGCATGCCGGCGTTAGCGAAGCCGGTCGTCGCAACCGTCACCGCATTCGACGATTGGACGATGCCCGTAATCAGCGCGCCAGCGAGCAGGCCGCGCCATCGCGTTTGCGTCCAGCACCCGAGGATTTCGCGCAGCGCATTTCCCGATGCGCGCTTCAGGCCGCCGGGCATCAGCATGATTCCGATCAGCAGCAGGCCAAACGCCAACGGGGTTGCCGATGATGCCTGTCATTTTTCCGGAAGGCCCGGGTCTAGGGAACGTCTGCTCACGTGCATTGGTTTCTGTTCATTCGCCGGCGGCGTTGGAACTCGTCCCCGCGCGGGGCCACGACGCATTGTATTATTTGCACATTCACTACTTAGAATTTCACGATGACATCGCGACTCCGCTGCATTTTTCCCTTCCTGCTGTTCTCTCCACTCTGCGCATTCGCGCAGGTCGCCGGCCCCGCGCAGAAAAGCGTGCAGGCCGTGCGCGTCGACACCGCGCCCATCATGGACGGCGTGCTCGACGACGCCGTGTGGCAGCAGGCGATCCCGATCACGGACTTCCACCAGATACGCCCGGGAGACGGCACGCCGCCTTCAGAAGCGACCGAGGTGTACATCGTCTACACGGAAGACGCGCTGTATATCGGCGCGCGCATGGGCGACAGCAATCCGGAACTGATCGCATCGCCGACGATCCGGCACGGCCAGGGACTCGGCCCCGACGATCGCCTGATCGTCATCATCGATCCGTTCAACACGCGCCGCACGGGTTATCGCTTCGAAACGAACCTCAATGGCGTGCGCCACGAAGCGTTGTATACGACGGTGAGTTCCTTCCAGGGCGACTGGGTGACGATCTGGGACACGCAGACGAGTCGCGACGAGAACGGATGGAACGCCGAGATCGAGATTCCGTTCAAGTCACTGCCCTTCGACCCGACGACGACCGAGTGGGGCTTCAACTTTGGCAGGGGCATTCGCCGCAGGGGCGAAGAGATGGCCTGGGTTTCGTTCAATCGCAATTTCAATGCGAGCATCCTGGGGACGATGACAGGCATGCGCGACATCAACCAGGGTGTCGGCCTCGACATCGTGCCGTCGTTTTCCGTGACGAGCCAGAAGCGCCACGCGCTGAACGTGACCGATTACAACGAGCAGCCTTCGCTCGATGCCTTCTATCGCCTGACGCCGTCGATGAACGCGGCACTGACGATCAACACCGACTTCTCGGCCACGGAGGTCGACAACCGGCAGGTAAACCTGACGCGCTTCAACCTTTTCTTCCCGGAGAAACGCGACTTCTTCCTGAACGATTCGGACCTGTTCCAGTTCGGCAACATCAGCAACACGGGCAACGGCGCGATGTCGGCGGCCTCCCGCGAAAACGCGCGTCCATATTTCTCGCGCAAGATCGGCCTGGGACCAGGTGGCGTGCCGGTCGATGTCGAATACGGCGGACGCATCAGCGGACGCCTCGGCCGCTTCAACCTCGGCACGCTCGCGATCCGGCAGGGCGAGTTCGGTGCGGTCGACGCGCAGAGCCTGTTCGTCGCGCGCGCGTCGGCCAACGTGCTGTCCGAATCGAATGTCGGCTTCATCGTCACGGACGGCGATCCCACGTCGAATCGCGACAACACGGTTGCCGGCGTCGACTTCCGTTACCTGAACACGCGCCTCGCTAGCGGCCGGCAGATCGAAGGCGATGCGTGGTACCAGCAGTCCGACACGCCGGGCCTCGAAGGCGACGATGCGGCATTCGGCCTCGGCCTGCGCACGCCGAACAACACCGGCTGGCGCGCGGGCGCGGGCTACAAGGAAGTGCAGCGCAACTTCAACCCGGCGATGGGCTTCGTGCAGCGCACGAACATCGAGGATTATTTCGCCGATGCCGGCTATACACGCTTTTTCAGCGGCGGGCTGCTGCAAAGCGTGTACACGGGTGTCGACGCCGAGCGCATCGAACAGATCGGCGGCGGGCTGCAGAGCCAGACGCTGCGCCTGAACCTGCTCGACGTGTCGACGAACACGCGCGACGGCGGCTGGTTGCAGTTCCAGCGCAGCCGCGAAGTCGTCGATGCGCCGTTCACGCTGTATTCGGAGCCGGGCCGCGTCGTCGCAATGCAACCGGGGGACTACGAATTCGATGAGGCGACGATCGGCATCAACACGGCGAACCAGCGGCGTTACTCCGGTGGCCTGCGCCTGACGACCGGCGAGTTCTACGACGGCGACCGCAACAACGTCGGCGTGAACTTCCAGTGGAACCACTCACGCTTCTTCCTGCTGAACCTGAATTACGACTGGAACGACATCAAGTTGCCGCAGGGCGACTTCACGACACGGCTAGTCAGCGTCAACGCTCAGGTGGCCTTCTCGTCGCAATTGTTCTGGGTGAGCCTGCTGCAATACGACAACGTGTCGGAAGAGCTCGGCCTCAACACGCGCCTGCAGTGGATACCGAAGGCGGGGCAGGAAGGCTTCATCGTGTTGAACTACAACCTCGAAGACAAGGACAAGGACAATACCTTCAAGTCGCAGGCGATGGACGTCAGCATCAAGTTCAAGTACACGCTGCGCTATTGATCGCCGCATTCATTGCGCATAGAACGTGCGGATGCATCCGGATCGAAGCTGTTTATTTGCGCAGGGAGACTTGCGTTAAGCGGAAATCGCCTCGCCGGAATGCTTGTCTGTAGTGGCCAAGCTGGGCAATCATCCGCGGCTCTTACAACACCGGAATACAGGAGAACCGCATGAAACCCGTACGTTCACTGCTTGCAGTATCCGCGTTGCTGGCGCTCGCCGCGCAGGCACAGGCCGCACAGCCCGATGCCAACGCGCCGCCGCCGGAAATGGGTGTGTTCATCACGAGCGTCGGTCTCGGCAAGGGCGGCGATCTCGGCGGCCTCGCTGGCGCCGACGCGCACTGCCAGGCGCTTGCCACTGCCGTCGACATGGGTCACCGCACGTGGCGCGCGTACCTGAGTACTCAGGGCGAGGGCGCCGTGAATGCGATCGATCGCATCGGCCAGGGCCCATGGGCGAATGCGAAGGGCGTCATCATGGCGACGAACCTCGACAGCCTGAAATACGACAACTCGAACTTCACGTGGGAGCACATGCTCGACGAAAAGGGTAACCAGTTCTCGACGCGCATCGACGGCACGCCGGACACGACCGAGCACGATGCACTGACCGGCACGCAGATCGACGGCACGGCCTTCCCGGCTGGGGAAGACCGCACGTGCAGCAACTGGACGAGCAGCGCGGAAGGCCAGGGTTCGGCCTGGGTCGGCCACGCTGACCGTTATTCGTTCCAGGTGCCGGGTTCGCCATGGAACTCCTCGCACGGCACGCCGGGCTGCTCGCCGCAGAACCTGATCACCGTCGGCGGCGCAGGCCTGTTCTACTGCTTCGCGACCGACTGAGTCCGCATTGGCTCCGCGCGTTCCCGCAGGGGATCACGGAGCCGCCGCAACAAACCAGGCCCGCGCTTCGAGCGAAGCGCGGGCTTTTCTTTTTGGGCAGGCAGCAGGATCGCGTCGGCCCCGGCTACAACCGGCGGTGAATGCAGCGGCGGCATCGCATGTACCGCCGTCGCCGTTTCAGAAATCGCTTACTGCAAACCAGTCCTGCACGAATTTCACGAACAGGCGGATCTTCGTCGACAGGTTCCGGCTCGGCGCGTAGACGAGCGAGAGATAGATGCGCGGCGGGTGATAATTTTCGAGGATCGGCACGAGCCTGCCGGTGCGCAGGTCGTCATGCGCGATGAACACCGGCAGCAGCGCGATGCCCATGCCGGACACGGCCGCTTCGTTCAGCACGTCCGCATTGTTCGCGCACAGCACGCCGGTCACGCGCACGTCGACGCTCTCCTGCTCGTTTTCGAGCCGCCACGCATTGCCCGTCGGCAGGTTGCCGTAGTGCAGGCACGGATATTCCACGAGCTCACGCGGGTGCGCGGGAACGCCGTGGCGGCGTATGAAGTCCGGCGCCGCGCACAGCACGCGCCGCGCCTCGATGATTTCGTGCGCGACGAGCGCCGGAGTTTCGCGCCGCGCGGAAATCCGCAGCGTCACGTCGATACCCTCCGACATCGGGTCGACGAACTGGTCGTTCAGCGCCAGCTGGATCGAAATCTTCGGATACAGCTTCAGGAACTCGACGAGCGCCGGCGTCAGCTTGCGCACGCCGAAGGAATGCGGCGCATTCACGCGAATCTCGCCCTGCGGTTCCGCCTGTTCCTGCTGGATCGCGGTTTCGGCCTCCTTCAGCTCCTTCAGCAACACGTCGCAGCGCTTGTAATAGCTTTCCCCGGCCGGGGTCACGGTGACGGAACGCGTCGTGCGGTTCAGCAGCTGCACGCCGAGTTCGTCTTCGAGCGCGATGACCTGCCGATTGACGTGCGCGCGCGACACGCCGAGCTCGCGCGCGGCGGCCGCGAAGCTGCCCTTTTCGACAACCTTGATGAAGCCGGTCAGTGCGGCGAGCTTGTCCATCGGAGTCCCGGCGTATTGTCAACCAATACGCTACAGTGTGTTGTAAATGTCGCTAATTGTGTCACCAAATAGAACAATGGACGATAGGCCCACACAACAGAGGAGGCAGACCATGATGCAAGTCAGAGCGGCACACGAACGGGGCGAGGCCAACTTCGGCTGGCTGGATTCCCGGCACACCTTTTCCTTCGGTCACTATTTCGACGCGCGCCACATGGGCTTCGGGCCCCTGCGCGTGATCAACGAAGACCGCGTGAAGCCTGGCGCCGGCTTCGACACGCACGGCCATCGCGACATGGAAATCCTGTCGTACGTGATCGACGGCGAACTGGCGCACAAGGACAGCATGGGCACCGGCTCGGTGATCCGCCGCGGCGACATCCAGCGCATGACCGCGGGCAGCGGGGTGCTGCACAGCGAGTTCAATCATTCGCACGAGGCGCCGGTGCACTTCCTGCAGATCTGGATCCAGCCGGACCGCAAGAACCTCGAACCCGGCTACGAGCAGAAGACGCTCGATCCCGCGGCGCGCCGCAACCGGCTCGTGCTGGTGGCGAGCCCCGAGGGCGGCGACCACGCGGTGCTGATCCACCAGGACGCCCGCCTCTACGCCGGCGAACTCGATGCCGGCAAGTCGGTGGACTACACGGCCGCCGCGGACCGCGGCCTGTGGCTGCAGATGGTACGTGGCCGCGTGAAAGTAGCGGACGGCGAACTGCAGGCCGGCGACGGTGCGCAGTTCACGCACGAAACGCTGCTGCGGATCGAAGCGGGCGAAGACGCCGAATTCTTACTGTTCGACCTGCCGCTGGCTCACTGAGCCGGCGGTACCCCGATCACGAAAACCCCAACACAAGGAGCATGACCATGAGCAACAGCAAACTCGAACTTCTGACCCCCGCCAACTGCCAGCTGATCTTCATCGACCACCAGCCGCAGATGGCCTTCGGCGTGCAGTCCATCGACCGCCAGACGCTGAAGAACAACACAGTGGCGCTCGCGAAGGCTGCGCGCATCTTCAACATTCCGACGACGCTGACGACGGTGGAGACGGAGTCGTTCTCCGGCCACACGTACCCCGAACTGCTCGCCGTGTTCCCTGATTTGCCGCTGCTCGAGCGTACGTCGATGAACTCCTGGGACGACCAGAAGGTGCGCGACGCGCTGAAGAAGAACGACCGCAGGAAAGTGGTCGTGTCGGGCCTGTGGACCGAAGTGTGCAACAACAGCTTCGCGTTCTCGGCCATGCTCGAAGGCGGTTACGAGATCTACATGGTGGCGGATGCCTCGGGCGGCACGACGAAGGAAGCGCACGATTACGCAATGCAGCGGATGGTGCAGGCCGGCGTCATCCCGGTGACCTGGCAGCAGGTACTGCTCGAATGGCAGCGCGACTGGGCACGCAAGGACTCCTACAACGCGGTGATCGCGCTCGTGCAGGAACATTCCGGCGCCTACGGCATGGGCGTCGACTACGCGTACACGATGGTGCACAAGGCGCCGGAACGCGCGGCGCACGGCAAGCGCCTCGCGCCGGTGCCGGCGAAGTAAACGCGGCGCGAGCGAGGAGGGCAC
>DASWWP010000076.1:0-18102 GCA_036405915.1 Pseudomonadales bacterium | reverse complement strand
CACGACGACGACCAGCGCCTCGCCGGCCTGCGGAGCCTGCGTGCCGATCTGCAGCAGCTGGCCGAGTTCCAGCAGCGGCAGCGTGCGGTTGCGGTGCGCGATGGCATGCGCCGCGCCGACGCGCGTGAGCTCGGCGACCGGCACGCGCAGCGTTTCGACGACGGCATCGAGCGGAATGCCGAAGCGCTGCCCACCGGCCTCGACCGTCATCACCTGCGTCATCATCACGCTGAACGGCAGCGAGAAGCGCACGCGCGTGCCGTGGCCTGGATCGCTGTGCAGCGTCACGGTGCCGCCGATGCGGCCGATCGCCGTGCGCACGGCATCCATGCCGACGCCGCGGCCGGAAAGCTCGGTGACGGAAGCGGCTGTGGAAAAGCCGGGTGCGAAAACGAAATTGGCCACGTCGGCAGCGGTCATCGTTGCGAGCGCATCGCGCGTGACGAGGCCGCGCTCGACGGCCAGCGCCCCGACGCGTGCGAGGTCGATCCCCCCGCCATCGTCCTGCACTTCGACAATCACGCGATCGCCTTCGCGCGCCGCGTGCAATGCCAGCAGCGCGACCGGGTCCTTGCCGTTGCGCGTACGCGTGGCGGCGTCCTCGATGCCATGGCCGATCGCGTTGCGCAATACATGCAGCAGCGGTTCGAACAGGGCTTCGACGATCGCCTTGTCGGCTTCGGTTGCCTCGCCCGTGATCGTCAGCCGCGCCTGCTTGCCGAGCGCGGCCGTCATCTCGCGTACGAGCGGCGGGAAGCGGCTGAACACGGTGCGCAGCGGCAGTACGCGCATGCCGAGCACGGCACGCTGCATTTCCCCGGTGATGCGGTCCAGTACGGCGTGCTGGTCCTTCAGCGCGGTGCTTGCGCCGGCGGCGTCGAGCTGCGCGAGGTTTGCCGTGTGGCCGAGCGCGTTCTTGACGATCGTCAGCTCGCCGACGAGCCGTACGAGCGCTTCGAGCCGTTCGGCTTCGATGCGCAGGGTTCGCGTGAGCGCTTCGGGCAGTGTGCGTTCGACGGCCAGCACGTCCGGGCCGGCCTCGCCCCGCAGGATCGCCGCGAGCTGAGTTTGCAGTGCTTCCGGGTTCCTGTCGGCGAGGCAGCGCGCGGCAGCCTGCGCGATGCGCTGCGCCGTCGCATCGAGGCCGCAGGCGCGCAGCACGTTGGCCGCCGCCGTGCTCGCCGAGGTGATACGGCCGGCGATGCTATCGGCCGGCATCTCGTCGAGGAATGCGAGCTGGGCAGCGAGCAGGTCGGTGGCAATGGCCGGGAGCGGCGATGGCGTAACTGCGGCATCCTGGGGCACGGCTGCGTCTTTCCCGGCGGACACATCGCTCCGCGCGCGAAAACCGGCCTGCACTTCCTGCAGCACGCGCTCGGCCTGCGCACCGGCATCCGGCGGAATGTCGCCTGTTCTTTCCATCGCATCGAGCCAGCGCAGCGTCTGGTCGAGGCAGGCGACGCAGGCGGCATTCAGTTCCGCGGACACGCCGTCGCCGGCACTCCTCACGGCGCTCAGCGCGTCCTCGCCGGCGTGCAGCAGGCGCTCCATCGCAGCGAAATCGACGATGCCGGCGCTGCCCTTCAAGGTGTGGAAGGCGCGGAACAGCGCATCGAGCGCCGCCGCATCGCGCGGCGCGCGCTCGAGAGTGTGCAGCGCAGCCGTCGCCTGTTCAACGTACTCACGCGCTTCGAGCAGGAACTGTTCGATGAATTCATTCATGGCTTGCGCCCCGTCAGCAGCGCGACGTGCTCGAGCAAGGTCGACTCGTCGACCGGCTTGACGAGATAGTAGTTCGCGCCGGCCTTGCGTGCCGCCGCAAAATCCTGCTGCTGTGCCTCGGTGCTCGTGACGAGCGCCGGAATTCCGCCCGACGGCGGCCCCTGCCGGCGCAGCGTGCGCAGGAACGTGAAGCCGTCCATCTGCGGCATGTTGACGTCGACGATCAGCAGGTCGGCCGGCTGCGTCGCGAGGCGCTCGAGCGCTTCGAGCCCGTTCAGCGCTTCGTCGACGCGATAGCCTGCCTTCTCGAGTATCGAGCGGTAATAAAGCCGCACGAGCCCGGCGTCGTCGACGACGAGTATCGTCTTGTTTTCAGCCACCATTGCCTCTCCTTGAATCGTCGGGCCGCCTGTACACGATCGCGTCATCGTAGCGCGCGACCTCGAACAGCGGGGAAATCCTGCTCATCGATTCGGCATGCCCGAGGCAGATGAAACCGCCCGGCAGCAGGTTCTCGTACAGATTCTCGGCGGCGATGCGCCGCGAGGCGTCGTCGAAGTAGATCAATACGTTCCTGCAGAAGATCACGTCGAATCGTCCATAAGGACGGGTCTCGCGCTGCTCGACGAGGTTCACCGCGCCGAAGCGGATCGACTCGCGCAGGTCGTCGATGATCTGCCAGTGCTGGTCGTCGACCTGCACGAAGTAGCGATCGACGACGTCGGGCGCCAGTCGCATCAGCGCGCGCTTGCCGAACTCGCCGGCGCGCGCGGCTTCGAGCGCCCCTGTGTCGATGTCGCTGCCGACGATTTCGATCTCGTAGTTGTCGACGAGCGGCCAGTTCTCGAGCAGCCACAGCGCGATCGAATACGGCTCCTCGCCGGTCGAACAGGGGACGGACCAGATGCGCAGCGGGCCACTGGGGTCCCGTTCGCGTATGCGCTGCGGGAGCATGTCCTTCGTCAGGCAGCGCAGCTGGTGGTCCTCCCGGTAAAAATACGTTTCGTTGACCGTGAACGCGTTGACGAACTGCTCGAATTCACCCGGTTCGTCCGCACGCAGGCGCGCGAAGTACTGCGCGAACGACGACGACCCGGTCGCGGTCATGCGCTCGACGACGCGGCGTTCGACGTAATACCGCTTCCCCTCCGTGAAGATCATGCCGGTGCGCCTGTACAGGAACTCGCAGAGAAGGCGGAATTCAACTTCTGTCAGTGCCGCAAATTCAGCCATGCGACTCCGTCGACTGGGCCTGGATCCGCCCACGCGCGATGTCGATCGCGAACTTCAGGAATGCGGAATCCGCGAAGCGCGCGGCACAGCGGTCGAGCGCCGGCAGCGCTTCGGGCCCGCCCACCTCCGCGAGTACCTCAATCGCGGCGGCACAGACGTTGGCTTCCGGCTCGCTGGCAAGCACGTCGCCGAGCAAGGCAGTGGCATCGGCGCGCGGCAACGTGCGCGCGATTTCGCAGCTCAGGATGCGCACGTCGCTGTCGCCGTCGCGCAGCAAGGCCGGCAGTTGGGCCCGCACGGCGTCCGGCATCGCGCGCAGCGCATCGAGCGCCGCGGTGCGCACGCTGGCATCGTCCAGCCGCAGCAGCGGTACGATCGCATTCACGCATTGCGGCGAAGCGATGCGGGCGAGGCTCGTGAGCATGGCTTCGCGCACGCGCGCATCGCGTTCGGCCGGCAGTGCGTTGGCCAGTGCCTCGACGCCGCCGGGCAGGTCGCCAGCGGAACGCGCGGCGGACCAGCGCGCATCCGCATCACCATTGACGAGCGCCCGCAGGATGTCGGACGGCTGTGCGCTTTCGGTTTTGGGCGGCGTGTCCTTTCCGGACTTACGAATCAGCGGCATGGGCAGGCACCAGGAGTCTCAGTTGATCGGCAATTTTCGGCAGCGGCACTATCCAGCCAGCGCCACCGGCACGCACGAGCTCGCCCGGCATGCCCCACACGATAGCGGTGTCCTCGGCTTCCGCGATCGTGCGGCCGCCCTGCGTGTGCATCTCCTTCATCGCGGCGGCGCCGTCGTCGCCCATGCCCGTCATCAGCACGCCGACGAGCTGGCTGGCCGGCAGGAGTTCGAGCGCGGAGCGCACGAGGCGGTCGGTACTCGGATGCCACGGATACGATGCGCGCGCCGGTACGTTCATGACGGCGAGGCCGCCGGGCCGCTGTGCAATGACGACGTCGGCATCGCCGCGGCCGATGTATGCACAACCCGGCTCGAGCAGCATCGGTTGCGATACCTCGACGACGTCGACTGCGCAGATGCCATCGAGCCGCTTCGCGAGCGTCGCAGTGAAATTCGCCGGCATGTGCTGCGCGATGACGATCGGCCACGGAAAATTCTGCGGCAGCGGTACGAGCAGCGCTTCGAGCGCCGGCGGTCCGCCAGTCGACGTGCCGACCAGCACGATGCCGCTGCCTTCGATCGCCATCGGGATTTCGCGGCGCCGCGTCGCCGGCACCGTGGTGCGCGCCAGCACGCCGGCCGTCTTCAGCTGCACGCGCTCGCGCAGCCGCTTGCTTGCCGGCAGCCGCGCGGATGAGGCATTGCGCACCTTCTCGATCAGCAGCGGAGCGAATTCGTCGATGCGCAGCGACACGGCGCCACCGGGCTTCGCGATGAAGTCCACCGCGCCGAGGCGCAGCGCGTCATACGTCGCATCGGCGCCTTCGGCCGTCAGCGACGAGACCATGACGACCGGGCTTGGCCGCTGCACCATGATGCGATCGAGACATTGGAGGCCGTTCATCTGAGGCATGTTGATGTCGAGCGTGACGACGTCTGGCCTGAAGGTTTCGAGCTGCGTGAGCGCTTCGAGGCCATCGCGCGCGAAGGCAACCTCGAATCCTGCATCCTGCGCGAGTACGCGGCCGAAGAGTTTGCGAACCAGCGCGGAGTCATCGACGACCAGTACCTTGATCATTCGACCTGCTTTTTCGGGGCGGCGGCCTTGAAGGTGTCGAGCAGGCCCTGCTCGGCACGCGTCAGCACCTCCGTCGGGTCGAGCACGAGCACGAGGCGTTCGGACTGTTCGAGGTTGACGACACCGCTCACGAGCCGCGAGGTCGCATCCGTAAGCGCCGGGGGCGGTTCGATGGTATCGGGTGAGACGCGCAGGACATCGGCGACGCTGTCCACGATCAGGCCGGCGCGGTGGCGTTCGGTCTGGATCACGACGATGCGGCGGCCTTCTAGGCTGTCGAGTTTCGGCATGTCGAAGCGGCGGCGCTGGTCGACGACAGGCAGCACTTCGCCGCGCAGGTTTACGACGCCCTCGAGGAACTTCGGCGCCTTCGGCACGCGCGTGACCTGCGCGGGTACCTGCATCACTTCGACGACCGTGTCGATCGGCAGCCCGAACTCGTCGTTGCCGAGGCGGAAGACGAGGAAGATCAGTTCCTTGCCGGATGCCTGCACGGCTGGCGCGGCATCGGCGCCGTGGCTCTTCTGGTCCGCAACGAGTTTTTGCATGACGTCCTCGCGAAAAAGCTGCTCCGGAGACAATATCGAAACCAGCCTGCGGCCGGATTCGCCGCGGTAGATGGCCTTGATCCTCGTTTCGCCGCCGGTGCGCGCGGCAAGAACCGGCGGCAGTGGATCGACGAGTTCGGAGTCGGCCACGACGATCGCGCGTGCGCGGTCGGCAACGAGGCCCACGCGCGCTCCGGCCACGCGTGCGACGATGATCTTGTCGCGCGTGCCGACTTTTTGTTCGTCGCCCTTTTGTTCGCCGGCTTTTCGTTCGTCGGCCTTGCGCTCGTTGCCGAGGCCGAGCAGGCCGCGCAACGACAACAGCGGCAGTAGCGCATCGCGCACGGCAATCACGCCGAGCACGGCGGCATCGCTGCGCGCCACCGCCGTCGCCGCGTCGGGCGCGGGAATGATTTCCTGGACGGCGTCGAGCGTGAGGCCGAACTCCTGGCCGGCGACGTCGAACGTGACGAAGACTTCGGTGGCGCGCGCAGCTCGGGCCTCGGCGGCACGCGACGTGGATGTTCCCTCCGTCGCGCCGGCGCTTTGCCGGCGAGCGCGCGCGCGGCTTGCGAAGGCCGCATCGAGCAAAGGCTTGATGTCGATGATGCGCGCAACGGTGCTGTCCTTGCCGAAGGTAAACGCGCCGATCACGTGCGCCGCATCGGTCGCCGCCAGTTCATGTTTGTGCGCATCGATCTGCGCCGTGGATGCCGACACGAGCGACTCGACCGAATCGACCACGAGTGCCACCGGCGCGCCGAGATCAAGGACGATCGCGCGCGTGGAAGCGGTGTGATCCGCGGCCGTTTTGCCGAGCAGTTCGCGCAGGCTCGCGACGGGCAGCACCGTGCCGCGCAGGTTCGCGACGCCGAGCAGCGCGGCAGGCGCCTGTGGGATGTGCGCGAGTGCGGGAACGTGCATGACTTCCGCGACGTCGTCGGCGGGCAGCGCGTACATCTGCCTGTCGATGCAGAAGGTCAGGAAGCGCGCGGTGGAACTGGCGGCAGCCGTCTCCACGTGGATCAGGCCGACTGCTGCTGCAGTTCGTCGGCGAGCGAGGCGATTTCCTCGACCGCTGCGGCGAGGTCCTCGACGCCGCTCGACTGTTCGGCGGCGGCCGTCGCGGCCTCGCGGGCCGCCATGCTCGCCTGTTCGGCTGCGGCGGCGATCTGGCGCGCGGCCTTCGTCATCTCGACGATGTTCGAAATCACTTCGTCGGCGCCGTCGAGGATCGTCTGGCTTGCGGTGCTGAGTGCACTGATGTCGTTGGTGATCTTCTGCAGCGAGGCGAACACGGCGCGGTTGTTCTCGATCTCGACCTCGGTCGTCGTAATAACCTGCTCCAGATCGCCCTTGAGCGCGGTGATCTGGTCGAGGATGCCCCGCACGGTATCGGTTGCGCGCTCGACGTTTTCCGAGGCTTCGCGCGCGAGCGCGCGGATGTCCTTCGACACGACTGCAAAGCCGCGGCCTGAATCGCCCGCACGGGCGGCTTCGACGGCGCCACTGACGGCGAGCATGCCAGTCTGCACGGCCGTCAGCGCGATGCCGGCGGTAATTTTTTCGATGCGGCGGCCGAGGCTTTCGAGGCGTTTCATCGTCGCGACGCTCGCGCGCGTCTGCTGCAGCGAGGAATCCACGCCGCCGAGCATCACTTCTACGCCCTTGCGGCCTTCCTTCAGTGCGGTATCGATGTTCAGCACGCGATCCTTCGCGACGCGGCTACTCGTTTGGGTAAGGCGCGCACTGTTCTCGATCTGCGTCAGCGCAGCCGAGGTCTGGTGAGTGGCCGCGGACTGCAGCTGCGCGGCGCGGCTGATCTGCTCTACCGCCGCCATGATCTGCGACGATGCGCTCGACAACTCCTGGATCGACGCCGACAGCTCCTCGGCGCTCGCGCCGATCGTCTGGGCCGCCGACTTGCCGGCCTTGCGCGAACGCAGGTCCTGGCCGAGCACGGCGAGCTCCTGCGCGGCGCTCTGGCCCTGGTCGAGCGACTTCGACTGCTGTTCGACGGCAACCTGCGCTTCGCCAGCGCCGGATGACTGCTCCTCGGCAGCCGTGGCCACCTGTTCCGCGCCTTTTTGTACCTCGAGCGCCGCGCGTTCGGCTTCGATGGCGGCAGCAAGGATCGTGCGGCTGCCCTCGGCGATCTGCGCCATGTCGTCGCGGCGGCTTTCGAGGCTGTCGATCACGCTCGCGGCCGCGGAGGCCTGTTGCGTCGACAGGTCAGACGCCGTTTTCAGCACGTTGCCGACTTCGAGCACTTCCTTCTGTATCGCTTCGGTGAGCTGCTGGACTTCGCGCGCGCTGCGGTCGGAGACTTCGGCAAGGCTGCGCACCTCATCGGCCACGACGGCAAACCCGCGGCCGTGTTCGCCGGCGCGCGCGGCCTCGATCGCGGCGTTCAGCGCGAGCAGGTTGGTCTGGTCGGAAATGCGGCTGACGACACGCGTGATTTCGCCGATGTCCTGTGCGCGGCGGTCGAGTTCGGTCGTCAGCGCCACGGATTCGGCCTGGCGTTCCGCCGCGCGCTGGATCGCGCGGGCAGAGGAGGCGATCTGCGTTGTCGTTTCGACGAGGTACATCGCCATTGCTTCGGTGCGGCGGTTGCTGGAATCGGCTTCGCCGCGCGCAGTGGTCAGTGTGTCGACAATCTTGCGCACGGCTGCTGCCTGTTCCTGCGAGGCGCCGGCGGCTTCTTCCGCGCCGCTCGCGATCTGTTCCATCGAGCGGCGTAGCTCGCGCGTCGCCGCCGCCGATTCCGCCAGTCCGCTGGCCAGTTCCTCGGTGGCAGCGGCGATGCGCTCGGCCACCACGTCGACCGTCGAGCGCGGTGCCTTTGCGCGGGATGCCGGTTTTGGCGCGGGCGCCGCGGCAGGCAACGCGGCCGGCGCGGATTTGGCCGGCGCCCTGGGCTCTTTCGATGCGCCTGGGGCAATTTTTGATTTTTTGACGAGCGCCATAGGGAGTTCCGGCAAGGAGGTGGACAGGGGCAGGGTGAGCCTGTGGGCGCAAGGACCCGGATAATGCAGCTGCAGCGAGCCCGGCAAGTTACGCGAAGCCTCATTACCTGCGCAACAAATAAGGGGTTTTACCAGCCCAAGAGCCGGGGAACACCTGAGCCCTGTAACGGCTGCTCGCCGCGGCATGATTCAACGTTACCTTGCCGCGCTTTATGTGCTGGAATACTGCAAATCATTCAAACAGTTGCCGCAGCATTGCAGTCGCGGTGACGAGGAGCAGCATGGCAGTCGGCAATTCCACGTCGGAGCTGGACAGAACACGAGCACACCTCGAAGCCATCATCGCGAATTCCGAGGACGCCATCGTCAGCAAGACGCTCGACGGTATCGTCACCACCTGGAACGCGGCAGCGGAACGCCTGTACGGTTACACGGCGGCCGAAATGGTCGGGCATTCCATCCTGCGCGTGATTCCGCCGGAATTCACCGGGCAGGAAACCGACATCCTCGAGCGACTGAAACGCGGCGAACGCATCGAACGCCTCGAAACGGTGCGCGTTCGCAAGGACGGCAGCCGCGTGGAGGTGTCGCTCACCGTGTCACCGGTACGCGATGCGAGCGGAACCATCGTCGGCGCCGCGAAGATCGCGCACGACATCACCGACCGCCTGCGTGCCGAGCGTGCGCAGAAGGAAGAGGCGGCCGCGCTCGAAACGTTGAACCGTATCAGTAACGCCGTGGCGTCGCAGCTCGACCTCGAGCAGATCGTGCAGCTCGTCACCGACGAAGCGACCGCCGTCACCGGCGCAGCCTTCGGTGCCTTCTTCTACAACATCGCGAAGGAAGGGCAGGAGTCGTACTGGCTGTACACGCTATCGGGCGTGCCGCGCGAAGCGTTCTCGCAGTTCCCGATGCCGCGCAACACCGATGTGTTCGCGCCGACCTTCCGCGGCGACGGCGTCATGCGCTCCGACGACATCACGCGGGACCCGCGCTATGGCCACAACGCACCATATAAAGGTATGCCGCCTGGCCACCTGCCTGTTTGCAGCTACCTGGCGGTACCGGTGAAGTCGAGTACCGGCGAAGTGCTTGGCGGCCTGTTCTTCGGCCATTCCGAGCGCGGCGTGTTCACCGAGCGCTCCGAACGGCTCGTCGCGGCAATTGCCGCAAGTGCGTCCGTCGCGATGACGAACGCGATGCTGTTCAGGCAGTTGCGTGAACGCGAGGAACGGCTCGGGAAAGTCGTTGCCGAGCGCGAGCAATTCCTCGAGGCGGAACGGATCGCGCGCAACGAAGCCGAGCGGCTGGGACATCTGAAAGATGAATTCCTCGCCACGCTGTCGCATGAACTGCGCACGCCACTGAATGCGATCAACGGCTGGGCGATGCTGCTGCGCCAGCCCACGCTGGCTCCCGAAGACCGCGCGCGCGGCCTCGAGGTGATCGAGCGCAACGTCAGGACGCAGACGCAGATCATCAACGACCTGCTCGACATGAGCCGCATCATTTCCGGCAAGGTGCATCTCGAAGTGCAGTCGATCCACCTGCATGAAGTGATCGGAAACGCGATCGAGGTCGTGCGGCAGTCGGTCGATGCGAAGGAAATCCGCCTGACGACCCTGCTCGATTCGAGCATCGGCCTCGTGCGCGGCGACCCGAGCCGCCTGCAGCAGGTGCTGTGGAACCTGCTGACGAACGCCGTGAAGTTCACGCCGAAGGGCGGGCGCATCCAGATCATCCTCGAGCGCGTGAATTCGCATGTCGAGATCGTCGTCGAGGATTCCGGCGCCGGCATTCCGCCGGACTTTCTGCCTTACGTATTCGATCGCTTCCGCCAGGCCGATGCGTCGATCACGCGGCGCCACGGCGGCCTCGGGCTCGGCCTGTCGATCGTCAAGAACCTCGTCGAGCTGCATGGCGGCAGCGTGCGCGTGAAGAGTGCCGGCGAAAATCTGGGCAGTACGTTCATCGTCAGCCTCCCGGTGGCGCACGTGCGCAGCGATGACACGACGCGCAAGGGCAAGCCCGCGGGCGCGTCGGATCCCATCGAGGCGATCGACCTGCCGATGCTGAAAGGCATCCGGGTGCTGATCGTCGACGACGAACCGGATGGCCAGATGCTGATCGCGCGCATCCTCGAAGGCCGCGGCGCCGAAGCACGCACGGCGTCCAGCGTGCTGGAGGCGCTCGACGTGTTGGCGAAGCATCCGGTCGACATCCTGTTGAGCGACATCGGCATGCCCGACCTGGACGGATACGAACTGATCCGCCGCGTGCGCGCGACGCAGGGCGAGAGCATGCCGGCCATCGCCGTCACGGCCTACGTGCGGCCCGAAGATCGCCAGCGCGCGCTGCTCGCCGGCTACCACATGCACCTGTCGAAGCCGGTCGAGGCGAACGAACTGGTCGCTGGCGTCGCGAGCCTGTTGCGGTTGCGAAAGACGTAACACGGCGCGGAGAATAGCCGGGGTAGTCAGAAAAACATCGAACTCGGGGATAACAACATGAACAGCGCTCGACTCGTAACCGGCATATTCAACAAGGGCCCGCGCGGCGCACTGCTGCTGTGCACGGTGCTGCTGCTGGCCGGCTGCTCGCAGGAGCGGCAGCAAGTTCAACAGCAAGGACAACAGGAACAGCCGGTCCAACAACAGCCGGAGCAGTCCACGCCGCCGCAATCGCAGGCGAATGACGCTGCCGACCGCCTCGCCATCCTCGACGTGCAGAACCGCTACATCCTCGCAATGGACTACTTCGATGCCGACGGCTACGCCGCCGTGTTCACCGAAGACGGCGTGCTCGACTGGGCGCGCGGCGAAGTCGTCGGTCGCGAGGCGATCCGCGAATTCATGGCCACCGGCACGTACGACCTGCGCAACCTGAACTTCCAGGCTGCGCAGACACCCGATGGCGACGAATGGCCGCCGGCCGTGCGCCACCTCGTGACGAACCAGGTGATCGACATCGATGGCGACAGTGCGCGCGTGATTTCGTACTGGATGAACTATTCGAACGCGGCCGACCGCCGGCAGATCCAGTGGCTGAGTTACGGCAGCTGGGACGACGAGATGGTGAAGCTGGACGGCCAGTGGTATTTCAAGCGCCACAAGATCTACAACGAGAACAACCCTAACCGCTTCACGGCGGGACAACCGAATCCGCTCGCGCAGTAGCGGCGCGTCTCGCGGCCTGCGCCGCGCGCGACATCCAGACGATTCCAGTTCGCAAAGGACCCGACCATGTGGCCTAAACGTTTGCTTGCAGCGTCGCTGACGCTGGCTACCGCCTGCGTACATGCGCAGGACAGTGATCTCGCCGCGCGCGCCGGCGAGCTCGTCGTCGAACCGCCGACCACCGGCGCGCTCGGGATCGAATGGCGCATCGCAGGGGATGCGAACCGCAATGCATCCGTCACGCTGCAATGGCAACGCGCCGGTGACAGCACATGGCACGACGGCGCGCCGCTGTTCCGCCTGAACGGGGAATCGGTGCAACAGGGCGCCTCGTTCCATTACGTCGCGCCGAACATGTTCGCCGGCAGCGTGTTCGACCTCGAACCCGATACCGAATACAGCATGCGCGTGCGGCTCTCCGATCCCGATGCGCCGGCAGGTGCGCCAGTCATCGAGCGAACCGTCACCGCACGCACGCGCGCGATCCCGATACCGGCCTCGGGCGGCGCCGTGTACCACGTGTATCCGCGCGACTACACCGGCGACAAGCTCGAGCCGAACTTCAACAGCCTGATGGCCGCCTACAACACCGGGGCGAACAGCGCCGACTGGGTCAACTCGTTCCAGCCGCGCGTGAAACCCGGCGACACTATCCTCGTGCATGCCGGCACGTACCGCGAAGAGCGCACCCGTTATGCGGGCCCGAACTCCACGCTGTTCGACGGCACGTTCTACCTGACCGCCGACGGCACGGCCGAACGCCCGATCGTCATCAAGGCGGCCGGCGACGGCGACGTAATCTTCGACGGTGCCGGCAACGCCGTGCTGTTCGACCTGACGGCAGCCGACTACCACTATGTAGAAGGCATCACGGTGCGCAGCACCGACGTTGCGTTCCTGCTCGGCCGCAAGCGCATGCTCGGCGCCGTCGGCTTCACGCTGAAGAATTCGCGGCTCGAAGACATCGGCCGCGGCGTGTACTCCGACTGGGGCGGCGCACGCGACTTCTACATCGCCGACAACGTGTTCGTCGGCCGCAACGATCCGGACCGGCTGATGGGCTGGATCGGCCGCACGTGGCAGGGCCTCGACGGCTTCCCGCAGCCGCTGCTGTCGGAGTTCGCCGTGAAGTTCTACGGCTCGGGCCACGTGATCGCGCACAACCGGATCGACAACTTCCACGACGGCATCGACCACGCGACGTACGGCGATCCCGACGGCTGGCCCGATGCACCGGTGATGCCGGTGTCGAGCGACATCGTCGGCAACGACATCAACAACGTGGACGACAACTGCATCGAGGCCGATGGCGCCGCCCACAACTTCCGCGTGATCGGCAACCGCTGTTTCAACATGGCGCATCGCGCGCTGTCGACGCAGCCGGCGCTCGGCGGCCCGATCTATTTCATCCGCAATGTCGTGTACAACGCACCCGAAGGCGGCGCGCTGAAACTCACGGCGAACGGTGCCGGCACGCTGATGTACAACAACACGCTGCTCACCGAGGCGCACCAGATGGGCCCGGCCTCGAACGTGCATTTCCGCAACAACCTGATCCTCGGGCAGGGCGCATGGCCGGAAGTGTTCTCGGTGGAAACCTTCACGCCGTGGTCCACGTCGGACTACAACGGCTTCGGTGCCGCAACGGGCGAGGCTGCATTCGCGTGGGCGCAGCCGGCTGGCGCAGTCGATTACGACGCGCGTGCCGAACGTCCGCTGCAATCCTTCGCCGACCTGCCATCGTTCGCGCAGGCGACCGGCCACGACACGCACAGCCGGATGGTCGACTGGTCCGTGTTCGTGAAGGCCGCGCCGCCGATGCCTGGCGATCCGACGCGCGTTTACCGCGCGGATGAGTTCGACTTCAGCCTTGCTGCCGGCTCGGCCGCGATCGATGCCGGCGTCGCGCTGCCGGGCATCACGGATGGTTTCACGGGCAGCGCGCCGGATCTCGGCGCGATCGAATCCGGCAAGCCCGCGCCTGTCTATGGTCCGCGTCCGCTTGCGCAGCAACCGTGAGAGCCAGACACTGCGATCCGGCAGTCACATCGCAGGCAACCGCATGATGAAAACAGCAGCCAGGCTCGCAGCAGCCTCATGAAGAAGGCCACGATCAGGTCCGCGAAGGCCTGGCAAAACGCGTGGTACGACACGCAGTCCACGGGCGGCCGCTTCGTGCGCCACGACTCGCTGTTCCGCAACTGGATCACCGCCGACGGTTCACCGGGGCCGAGCGGCATCGGCGGTTTCAAGGCCGAGCCGGGGCGTTACCACCTGTTCGTGTCGATGGCATGTCCATGGGCACACCGTGCGCTGATCACGCGCGTGCTCAAACAGCTCGATGGCATGATTACCGTATCGAACGCGCATCCGTACATGGGACCCGACAGCTGGACCTTCGCGCCGGACCAGGGACGCATCTGGTCCGGTGAAGGCGAAGACGATGAATACATCGAATACCTGTACGAGCTGTACCGCCTCGTCGATCCCGAATACGCCGACCGCGCTACGGTGCCTGTGCTATGGGACAAGGAACGGCAGACGATCGTCAGCAACGAATCGGCGGAAATCCTGCGGATGTTCAACAGTGCATTCGATGGGCTGGTTGGCGATGCCGCTGTGCGCGCGAGAAACTTTTGTCCTGCGCACCTTAAAGCGGACATCGACGCGCTGAACGAGTGGATCTATCCGAACGTCAACAACGCCGTGTACCGCGCCGGCTTCGCCACGACGCAGGAAGCCTATGAAGAAGCTGTCATTCCGTTGTTTGCCGCGCTCGACAAACTCGAAGCGATGCTGGCCGACAGGCGCTTCCTGCTCGGCGACAAGCTGACCGAAGCCGACATACGCCTGTTCCCGACGCTCGTGCGTTTCGATGCGGTCTACGCGATCCATTTCAAATGCGCGCTTCGCCGCATCGTGGACTATCCGAACCTGTGGGGCTACACGCGCGACATCTACCAGCTGCCCGGCATCGCCGCGACGGTCGACATCGACTACAACAAGGCGCACTACTACGGCAGCCATGCCACGGTGAATCCGCACTTGATAGTGCCGATCGGGCCCGAACTCGATTTCACCCCGCCGCATGGGCGGGAGAGGCTGGCCGCGGATCCCTCGCCGTTCTAGCCGCGCTGGTCTGAAAATTGCTCCAGCTTTACCGGTCTCCGGCGAAGCGCTTGTATCGGAAGTTTTTGCAGGGCCCGGAGTAATTTTGACAGGTTCAATGCGCCGATCAGGCCAGGAGGTTGTCATGCCACGTGGTGATAAATCGAGCTACACCGGCAAGCAGAAACGCAAGGCCGAACACATCGAAGAGGGATACGAGAAGCGCGGCGTCGGCGCGAAGGAAGCAAAGCGCCGGGCCTGGGCTACCGTAAACAAGGAAACGGGCGGTGGGAAAAAGTCGGGTTCAGGCCGCGGCAAGAAAGAAAGCCGCGTCTCTTCCAGCAGGGGCGGCAAGCGCGGCGGATCGAGCCAGAGCTCGTCTGCACGCTCTGCGGCAGCGAAGAAGGGATGGGAGACGCGGCGGAAGGCGAAGCGCTGACGGGCGCCTCAGCCGGCGCGATGATCGTAGCCGATCGCGCCGACGGGGATGTAACCCTTCTCTTCGGCGAAATCCAGCGCAGTGACGGCCCCACAGCGCCTCGCTCACTCGAGGCCTTTCGTTTGCAGCGACCACAGTGCGTCATTGCACAGGCCGCAATCGTCGCCGACGAATTGCGCGCGCGCAGCGGCATCGCCGCGCAGTTGCCAGTTCAGCCACTGCACGACGACCTGCGCCGCGGCGCCACCGTTCTCGTCCCAGTACGTACCGCCATGGCCGCGATCGATATTGGCGACGGCGGCTGGTACGTGCTCGATGCGCGCGAAGTCGTCCATGCCGGCGGTGTACGCGATGTCGCTTTCCCCGCCGAGCACATACAGGATGGGCGTGTGCAGTTGCTGCAGCAGGCTCTTGTCGGCAGTCATGCCCGCCATCGTCGTCGCACCTTCCGGAAACAGGCCGCTGTTCATCATGACGACCGTGGCGACGCGCGGATCGCCGGCATTGAACAGTGCCTGCAATCCTCCACAGCTGAATCCGGAAACGGCGACGGCCGCCGGATCGATCAGGCCGTAGTACGGACTTCCGGCGCGGGCGTTCTCGGCCAGGGCCCACGTGATCGCTTCGCCGAGTTGCTCGTGCGTGGTCAGCACGACGTTCGGTCCGGCAGGGGGAAGGTCGGCGGGACGCTCGATCGCGCCGGGTCCCGTATATATGGAGCCGGGGACGATGACGACGTAGCCGTGTGACGCGACTTCCAGCAGGTGCAGGCGCGTATGCGCGGCATCGTCGGTACACGCGCCGTTGCCGAAGGCATAGATGCCGAGTTTCGTGTCGCCGAGCGCGCCGAGGTCCGCCGGCCGGTAGACGACCTGGCCGGGCAGGCCGGGATCGACTTCCTTCATCGCGCGGAATGGTCCGGTACCGACCGTGTCGGGAATGCGGTCATGCTGCGCGTCGAGTTCCGCCTGCGTGGGCTCCGCTTCCTGTTGTGCCTGCAATCCGGCACTGAAGCAGAGGCCGGCAAGAATGAGGACGAGAGGTCTGATCTGCATGTTGTGCTCCGTGGTTGCGTCATCGCATGAATAGTGACTAGGTGTTGCCTTCAAATGTCCTGCACCTGCGACGCGAGCAGGTATGCGCCCGTGATGCCGGCACGATCACCGAGGCCCGGTGGCACGATCAGGCCTTCGAGCGCGCCATCGGAGTGGCCGATGCCGGCATAGCCGTTCAGCAGTCTTGCCGCCGTCGCGCGTATCGCCGGATACAAAGTCCGCTGCTGCATCACGCCACCGCCGAACACGATGCGCTGTGGCGACAGCAGCAGGATGCAGTTCGTGGCGAGCTGCCCGAGGTAATTGCCTGCATGGTCGCGGACGATGCGCGCCATGTCGTCGTCGCCGCTTTCATCGAGCGGCCCGCCGAGGCGCGCCGCGATGGCTGCGCCGCTGGCGAGGCCTTCGAGGCAGTCGCCGTGAAACGGACAACAGCCGCGAAATGCATCGTCCGGGTGGCGTACGACGCGGATGTGACCCATTTCCGGATGCAACGCGCCCTTCAGCGTATGGCCATCGATGCACGCGCCGCCACCGATACCAGTGCCTACGGTTATGTACACCACGCAACTGCAACCCTGGCCCGCTCCGCGCAGGGCTTCGGCCAGCGCAGCGGCATTCACGTCGGTGTCGATCGTAACGGGACAGCCGAGCGTCGTGCGCAACGGCGACACGAGGTCTGCGTGCGACCAGTGCGGCTTCGGTGTCTTCAGCAAGTGTCCGAAGGTCGGCGATCCGGGCTGCAGGTCCAGCGGGCCGAACGCAGCGACTCCGATGGCCGCCAACGCGCCGAGTGCCTGCTGCTGCGTCGCGAAGAAGCGGACAACCTTTTCCAGTGTCTCGTCCGGCGTCGTCGTCGCAATGCGCACAGCGGCCAGCGGTGTGCCGTCCGCATCCGTCACTTCGCAGATGAACTTCGTACCGCCGGCTTCAATCGCGCCGTAGCGCACATCGCTCATCGGATTCTTACCTCGTCAGGCCGCCTGCTGCACGCGCACCGGGTCGAACTCGCGAACCCCTGTGCCCTCGGAGACGCGCAGCAGGCATTCGTCGCGCGCGAAATCGACGCGCAATTCCGCGAAGTCGCCGCCGTCGTCCCAGCGAAGCGTCAACGCGCTGTGCGTGGACGCCGGTAGCGAAAAGGCGCCGTGGAACGCGGCATGCGTGTTGCGCAGGCGAATGAGTTCGCAGAGCGCCGCAACGACCGGACGCCGCAGCGCGGTGTCGATTTCACTGCGCGTGTAATGGTGGCGGTTGATGTCGCGGCCGACGCCGGTTTTCCGCAGCAGCTGCATGTCGTTTTCGCCCGCCAGCAGGCCGACGTAATAGACCTGCGGAATGCCCGGCACGAAAAACTGCACCGCGCGAGCGATCAGGTAGCGGCGGTCGTCGCGGCCGAGCGCATCGTAGTACGTGCAGTTGACCTGATATAGATCGAGGTTCGACGCGGCGGCCCCGGTGGCCGCCACGCTTTCTCCATTGCTGTTGCGGTGGATCCACTCCACGAGTCCGTCCAGTTCGGCCGGCGGCACGAGGCCGGGTTCGGCACCGTCGCCACCGATGTCGATCACGCCGATGCCGTCGTGCGTGTCCAGCACGTTCAGCGCATTGTGCGGCCGGATCTGCAGCCAGTGCTGCAGCGGTTCGGCCGTGCGGTACGCAAAGGCATGCAACAGCAGCGGAGGCAGCGCGAAGTCGTACACGCGGTCCACGAGGCTCGCGATCTCGACCTGCTTGCGATAGTGCGAATGGATTTCGACGAGCACTTCCATGCCAAGCGCGTGGACCTGCGCCGACAATTCGCCGATAAAGGCGAAAGTAGCGGGCAGCATGAAGCAGCGCGTGCCGGCCTGCTTGATCGCGTACCCGACGGCATCGAGCCGCACCATCGCGACACCGTGCGCCGCAAAGGTCCGCAGGATATCGCCGAGGTATTGCTGCCCGAGCGGATGCGTGACGTCGATGTCGACCTGGTCGGGCGTGAACGTGGTCCACAGTTCCACGGCCTCGCCGGTGTCGAGTGTCGCGGGACTGAACGGCAAGCCCGGACGCGGACGGTAAATGGCGTTCACAGCATCGGCCGTAGCATCGCTGCCGAATACGCTGTCGCGCGTCAGGAAGAGTGCAGCCCACGGCGAAGCCTTGCCGC
>DASWWP010000075.1:0-18192 GCA_036405915.1 Pseudomonadales bacterium | reverse complement strand
GCGCGACATGGTGCAGAACCACTTGCTGCAGATCCTGTGCCTGCTCGCGATGGAGCCGCCTGTGGACCTTTCCGCCGACAGCATCCGCAACGAAAAGCTCAAGGTGCTGAAAGCACTGCGGCCGATCACGAAGGAGAATGTCTCGCGCAACGTCGTGCGCGGCCAGTACACTGAGGGCTTCATCAAGGGTGCACAGGTTCCGGCCTACGCGCACGAAGACGGCGCGAACCCGCGCAGCACCCCCGAGACCTACGTAGCGATCAAGGCCGAGATCGACAACTGGCGCTGGTCCGGCGTGCCGTTCTACCTGCGTACCGGCAAGCGTCTCGCGAAGAAGCACAGCGAGATCAGCATCCATTTCAAGGCGCAGCCGCACAACATCTTCCGCAGCAGCTTTCCCGACCTGCCGCCGAACATGCTGACGATCCGCCTGCAGCCCGATGAAGGCATCGAGCTGCAGATGATGAACAAGGTGCCCGGCATCGGCGAGATCGGCCAGATCACCCGCACCTATCTCGACCTGAGCTTCACCGAGTCGTACCACACCGGCCGCATCGTCGATGCATACGAGCGCCTGCTCATCGAGGCGATGCAGCAGAACCAGTCGTGGTTCGTGCGCCGCGACGAAGTCGAACAGGCCTGGATCTGGGTCGACGACATCATCCGCGCGTGGGAACGCAGCGGCGGCAAGCCCGACCCTTATCCGGCCGGTTCGTGGGGCCCGACGTCAGCCAGCGCGCTGATCGCGCGTGACGGCCGGCACTGGGACGAATAGCGCATGCCACTCGCGGCGCCTGGCCAACTGGTGCCCGAACTGCTGCGCGAGCTCGATCTCGCCCACGGCGTGCATCCACATGGCACTCGCTGGCTGAGTGCGGCCAGCGGGCTCGTATGCGTCGGGCAACACGCGTACGTGATCGCCGACGACGAACGTCACCTGGGCCACTTCCTGCTGGACGCGCCAGCACCCGTCAGCCTGCTGGAACTTTTCACCGGCGCGTTGCCGCGCGACAAGGGCAAACGCAAGAAAGCCAAGCCGGATCTCGAAAGCCTGGCGCTGTTGCCGCCACTGGAGCTGTATCCCCATGGCGCGCTGCTCGCGATGGGCTCGGGCTCCCGGCCAGCGCGCAATCGCGCAGCGGTGATCGCGCTCGATGCGGATGGCCGGGTAGATGGAAGTCCGCTGCTGGTCGACCTGACGACATTCTACGCGCCGCTTCAGGAACGCTTCGGCGACCTGAACGTCGAAGGCGTTTATGTCGACGGTGCCGCGCTGCACCTGCTGCAGCGCGGCAACAAGGGCGGCGGCAACGCGCGCATCAGCTTTGCCTGGCAGGCGTTCTGGCAATGGTTGTTCGATCCGTCGCGCGAGCCGCCTGCGCCGCACGACATGCAGAGTCTCGATCTGGGCACCGTCGATGGCGTGCCGCTGACGCCGACCGATGCGATCGCACTCGGAGATGGTTGCTGGGCCTTCTGTGCCGTGGCTGAAAATACGGACGACAGTTACGCAGACGGTCCCTGCCGCGCCTCGGCCATCGGCATCGCGGATGCCTCGGGCTGCATCTTGGACCTGCAGCATTTGCGCGGT
Organism: Pseudomonadales bacterium; assembly: GCA_036405915.1. Taxonomy (GTDB): domain Bacteria; phylum Pseudomonadota; class Gammaproteobacteria; order Pseudomonadales; family Pseudohongiellaceae; genus CAILUG01. The sequence continues at coordinate 16,601 of DASWWP010000075.1, read as the reverse complement.
AAGCCGAAGGTCGAAGGCATCGCGCTCGAATCCGGCAGCGATCCCGAGTCGGGTACGCTGAAACTGCTGCTCGTCACGGACGCCGATGATCCGCTACTGCCCTCGCGCCTGCTGCGTTGCACGCTGGCGCGCTGAACGCTCAGCTGTATAGCTGCGTTTCGTACTCCTGCATCGTCACGTCCCATTCGAAACGCGTCGCTGCGGCATTGCCGCAGATGCCCTGCCACACTGGCATCTTCTCCGCACGCAACTGCAGCGCGTCCTGGAACACGCGCAGCATGTCTTCCGCCTGTTCGGTGCGATTTGCGCCGTCGAACGTAAAGCCGTTATGCATGTGCTGCACGGTATCGGCAAGCCCGCCGACCTTGTGCACGAGCGGCGGCGTGCCGGCGCGCATCGCGAGCATCTGGCTGATGCCGCAGGGTTCGAACGAGCTCGGCATCAGGAACATGTCGCTGAAGCGGTAGATCAGCTCGCCAAGCTCCTCGGAGTATCCGCACAGAAACAGGAAATTCTCGTGGCGCTGCATCACTTCGCACATGAAGCGTTCGCAGGCCGGGTCTCCGCTGCCGACCATGATCATGAAGCCACGCTCCAGCTTGAGCAGCAAGGCATCGAGCGCCGCGAGGCCCGGCGTCGTTTCGACGCGCAGGAGATCGACCTTCTGCGGCGTCAGGCGGCCGACGGAACCCACGATGCAGCTGTCGCGATGCTTGTTCTGCGCCCATCCGAGCAGGCGGTTCTGTGCATGGAAGTGCGCGGCCTTGATCAGGTCGCAGCCATGAACCCAGTGGTTCAGCGCGTGTGTCGCCACGGCGATCACCTTCTTCTTGTCCGGCTTCTTGTCGGGTTTGTTGCCGACAGCCTTCACGTCGCTGTAGTCGCAGCCGTTGATGATGCCAAACAGCTTGCCGGCCTTCTCGACGCGGCGCAGGTCCTGCTCCAGCCCTTCGCCGCGAATCAGGCCGCCGCGCGGATCGCTTGGCAGCAGGATTTCGCGCGCGTAGGTCGGCGAGACGACGTGCACCCTGTCGGCGAGATTGATGCCGGTGCGCATCAGGTTGATGCAATCGGGATACAGCGGATCGGCGACGGGCGCCGGGTCGTATTTCAGCGACTGGAACCAGTGGCCCGGCGACGACAGGTTGTGCATGAAGGGCCGCACGCCCTGCAGCGACAGGTTGTGGATCGTGAATACGGCGGGAATTCCCTGGAGGCTCTGGTACGCACTGTGCGCGTTTCGCAACAGCAGCACGAGCGCCGCGTGCCAGTCGTGCAGGTGCAGCACGTCAACGTCGCCGAAGGCATTGGCTGCCAGGGAGCAGCACGCCGCCTGGCAGAACAGCGCGAACTTGGAGGCGTCGGTGGCGAAGGGCTCGTACTGGTCGTGGCAGTACACGTGTCCCGCACCGCAGGCCCCGAACAACGGATGCTCGAGGATGTAATGACGCACTTCCGGCGGTTCGTCGGGTGTGTCGATGCGGAACAGTTCGAGCGTTTGGAGCGCGCCGGCGAATTCCACGGTCAGTGAATGCTGGAAGCGCGCGCCCGGCAACTTCGACAGCGCCTGGTAGCCCGGCGTCAGCACGGTGACGCGGTGGCCACGCGCAGCGAGTGCACGCGGCACGTCGCGAATCACGTCGGCAATGCCGCCGACCTTCGCGCCCTTCAGCACGCCGTTCTCGGCGGCGAGCATCACGATATGTTTTGAAGCCAGGACCATCTCCTCGCCATCAAATGGGATCAGAGCCCATTTGTGTTGCGTAGTAATCGTACACGGGCTCTGACCCTGTTTTTATATTCAAAACGGGCTCCGGCCCGTTTAACCGCCGCCGACGGCCTGGCCGAGCATCGCGCGCGTGACGAGCGTGACGCCGCCCGGCGTTACGCGGAATCCGCGTGCCGCGTCGGCGGCCGCATCGTAGCCGATCTCGGTATTCGCCGGGATGTTACAGCCACGGTCGATGATGGCCTTGCGGATCTTGCAGTGACGGCCGACGTTCACTTCCGGCAGCAATACGGATTCCTCGATCACGGACCACGAATTCGTGCGCACGTTCGAATACAGAACGGACTTCACGACCTTCGACCCCGAGATGATGCAGCCACCCGACACCAGCGAGTCCACCGCATGCCCGCGCCGGTCGTCGTCATTGAACACGAACTTCGCCGGCGGCGACTGTTCCTGGAAAGTCCAGATCGGCCAGCGCGGATCGTACAGGTTCAGCGGCGGCACCGGTTCCGTCAGCTCGAGGTTCGCCAGCCAGTACGAGTCCAGCGTGCCGACATCCTTCCAGTAGGCCTTCTGGTCGCGGGCAGGATCGGCGAAGCGATACGCGTACACCTTGCTCGTCTTCATGATCGTCGGAATGATGTTCTTGCCGAAGTCATGGTCGGACTGCAGGTTCTTGCTGTCGGCGCGCAGCTGTTCGAACAGGAATTCGGTGCGGAACAGGTAGTTGCCCATCGACGCGAGGCACATCGTCGGATCATTCGGCAGCGGCTTCGGATTCGCCGGCTTTTCCTCGAAGCCGATCACGCGGTCGTTCGCATCGACCTCGATCACGCCGAAGGAATTCGCCGCTTCGCTGCACGGCACGACGTAGCACGAGATCGTCATGTCAGCCTGCTTCTCGGCGTGGTACGCCAGCATGTCGCCGTAGTCCTGGCGGTACACGTGGTCGCCAGAGAGGATCAGCACGTTGATCGGCACTTCGCCACGGATGATGTCGAGGTTCTGGTACACGGCATCCGCCGTGCCCTGGTACCAGTTGTCGGAATAGCGCTGCGAGGCCGGCAGGATCTCGACGCCTTCGCCGAGTTCCTTCTTGAAGTGGCCCCAGCCGCGCACGAGATGCTTGATCAGCGAGTGCGCCTTGTACTGCGTCACGACGCCGATGCGGCGAATGCCGGAGTTGATGCAGTTCGACAGCGGAAAATCGATGATGCGGAACTTGCCGCCGAAGAACAGGGCAGGCTTCGCGCGCCATTCCGTCAGCTCGTACAGGCGCGAGCCGCGGCCGCCTGCGAGGATCAGCGCGTAGGTATTGCGGGTCAGCTTGCTGACATATCGGGGTCCGGTTTCGATCATGGTGTCACCTCGCGGAAGATTGTTTGCGGTTTTCCCGTCGACTTCTCGTGCTCGCCGGCTGCATTTCCGAATCCAGCCGCCAGATGTCGCGCGCATATTCGCGAATCGTGCGGTCGCTGGAGAAAAAGCCACTGCTGGCGGTATTCATGATGCTCATCGTGGTCCAGCGCTCGGCGTCGATGTAAGCAGCCGCGGCGCGGCGCTGCGCGTCGACATACGAGCGGAAATCGGCAGCCGTCAGCCACTGGTCGTGCGGGCTGCGGATGCTGTCGATCAAGGGCTTGAACAGGCCAGGGGATTCCGGACAGAAGAAGTCGCTCTCGAGCAGTTCCATCACGCGCGCAAGCTCGGCGTCATTCGCGATGATCGCGTTCGGATCGTAATTGCGCCGCGCCTGGTCCACTTCGCGTGCATTGAGCCCGAACAGGAAGAAGTTCTCGTCGCCGACCGCCTCGCGGATCTCGATGTTCGCGCCGTCCAGCGTACCGATCGTCACCGCGCCGTTCATCATGAACTTCATGTTGCCGGTGCCGGAAGCCTCCTTGCCCGCCGTCGAAATCTGCTCCGACAGGTCCGTGCCGGGCGCAATCACTTCCATCGCGCTGACGCCATAGTTCGGCAGGAATGCGACGCGTAGCAGCAGGTGCGCCTTTTCATCCGTGTTGACCGCCGTCGCCACGCTGTTGATCAGCTTTATGATCAGCTTCGCCAGCGCGTAGCCCGGCGCGGCCTTGCCGCCGATCAGCACGCAACGCGCGACCATGTCGCCTGTCTCGCCGCGGCGGATGCGGTCGTACAGGTGGATCACGTGCAGGACATTCAGCAGCTGCCGCTTGTATTCGTGGATGCGCTTCACCTGCACGTCGAACAGCATGTCGGGGTCGAACTCGACGCCCGTGCGCGCATGCACGAGCTGCGCGAGCGCAACCTTGTTCGTGTCCTTCACGCGGCGCCAGAGCTTGCGCAGGTCCTTGTCCTGGACGAGGCCATGCAGCTTCCACAGCTCGTCGAGGTCGGTGACCCAGTGCTTGCCGAGATACTTGTCGAGCAGCGCGCGCAGGCCCGGATTGCAGAACGACAGCCAGCGGCGCGGGGTTACGCCGTTCGTCTTGTTGTTGAACTTTTGCGGCCACAGCGCGTAGAAATTGGCGAACAGCCCGCCCTTCAGTAGTTCCGTGTGCAGCGCGGCCACTCCATTGACCGAATTGCTGCCGACGATCGCGAGATAGGCCATGCGAATTTGCGGGTCGTTGCCCTCCTCGATGATCGACATCTCGCGCAACTTGCCCTCGTCGCCCGGCCAGCGCTGCGCGACTTCCTTCAGGAAGCGGTGGTTGATCTCGTGGATGATCTCGAGCAGGCGCGGCAGCACGCTGCGGAACATCGCCACGGGCCATCTCTCGAGCGCTTCGGGCAACAGCGTGTGGTTCGTATAGGCCATGCAACTCGTCGTGATCGTCCAGGCTTCGTCCCACGGCATCAGGTACTCGTCGATCAGCAGCCGCATCAGCTCCGCAACGGCCACGGCCGGATGCGTGTCGTTCAACTGGAAACAGTTCTTGTCGGCGAAGCCATGCAGCGTCGGGCTGCCGTAATGCCGCCGCCAGCGCGCGATGACGTCCTGCAAGCTCGCGGAGCACAGGAAGTACTGCTGGCGCAACCGCAGGATCTTGCCGTTCATGCTGACGTCGTTCGGGTACAGCACCATCGAAATCTGGGCCGCTGCGTTCTGGTTCGCGAGCGCTTCCTGGTGTTCGCCCGAATTGAATACCTGCAGGCTCAGCTTCTCGCTGCTGTCGGCCTTCCACAGGCGCAGCGTATTCACCGTGCCGTTGCGATAACCCGGGATCGGCACGTCGTGCGGCACCGCGAGCACGTCGACGGCATTGTTCCAGCGCACGCGGAAGCGGCCCTTGTCGTCCGTCCAGTGCTCGGTGTGGCCGCCGAACTTCACCAGCTGCGTCGCTTCCGGCGTGACGATCTCCCACGGCGTGCCGCCCTCGAGCCAGTGGTCGGGCGCTTCGATCTGCCAGCCATCGCGTATGCGCTGCTGGAAGATCCCGTAGTCATAGCGGATGCCATAACCCGTTACCGGGTAACCGAGCGTCGCGCAGCTGTCGAGGAAGCAGGCCGCGAGGCGGCCGAGGCCGCCATTGCCGAGACCGGCATCCTGCTCTGCTTCGACCACTTCTTCGAGCGCGCAGCCGAAGCTGCGGAGCGAAAGCGCCATCTCCTTTTCGAGGTCGAGGTTGAGCACGGCATTGTTCAACGCACGGCCCATCAGGTATTCGAGCGACAGGTAAGCCACGCGCTTGGGCTTGTTCTCCCGGTAGCTTTCACGAGTCTGGCGCCAGCGTTCGACGAGGCGGTCGCGCACCGTCAGCGCACAGGCCTGGTACACGTAGCTTTCAGGGTCGTCGGACTGGCCCCGGCCGAGCGTCAGGTGATAGTGGCGAAGGAGGTCCTTCCTGACCGAGCGCGGATCCATGCCGAGCCAGGGGTAATCGTCGTCGAAGTTCTTGGTCGTTGGCTTTCTCATGGTGTCGTGTCCGGAACGGGAGCGGATTCGATGTCGCCGCTGGCATGCAGCAGCAGCGTGGAACAGGCGGGCAGAATGCATTGCTTCGCGACGATGACCATGCCTGCCGCGGGACGCCCGTCGGCCTGGCAGGTGTCGAGCAGCACTTCCCAGCTGGTGACACCCGCCAGTTCCGGCAAGTGGAAATCGCATGGGCTGCGATCGGCATTGAACAGCGTCAGGTAATGAAGGCGACGGCCATTCACGGTGCTCTGCACGAGATACCCTATCGTGCGGGAGTGATGCTGGCCCCAGTGCACCGGCTGCATCTGTTCGCCGTGCATGTTGTACCAGAGGATCGCCGGCGCCAGCGGGTCGGAGGATTCGTGGATGTATATATCGTGCCACTGCGCCGGATGCGCGCGCTTGAGGGCGAGCAGGTGGCGCATGAACTCGACGTGGCGGTCGCGCGCCACATTCGGCACGTTCCACGGGAACCAGCTCAGCGAGCTGTCCTGGCAGTACGCATTGTTGTTGCCGTCCTGCGTGCGCATCAGTTCGTCACCGCCGCAGATCATCGGCGTGCCCTGCGACACGATCAGCGTCGTCAGCAGGTTGCGCTGCTGGCGCGCGCGCAGTTCGTTGATAGCCGGATCATCAGACGGCCCTTCGATGCCGAAATTCTCGCTATGGTTCTCGGGATGGCCGTCGCGGTTGTCCTCGAGGTTTGCCTGGTTGTGCTTCTCGCTGTAGCTGACGAGGTCGTTCAGCGTGAAGCCGTCATGGCTAGTCACGAAATTGATGCTGGCCGAAGGCCTGCGGCCAAGGTGTTCGAAGATGTCGCTCGAGCCGTGCACGCGGCGCGCGAACTCCGGCAGCATGCCGGGATCGCCGCGCCAGAAACGGCGCACGATGTCGCGATAGCGATCGTTCCATTCGCTCCAGCCGGGCGGGAAGTGGCCCAGCTGGTAGCCGCCAGGACCGATGTCCCACGGTTCGGCGATGAACTTCACGGCGGCGAGCGTCGGATCCTGGTGCATGACGTCGAGGAAGCCGCTGCACTTGTCATAACCATAGTGCTCCCTTCCGAGCACCGTGGCGAGGTCGAAGCGGAAACCATCGACGCCCATCTGCGTGACCCAGTAGCGCAGGCTGTCCATCACGAGCTGCAGCACCGCGGGGCTCGCGAAGTCGAGCGTGTTGCCGCAGCCGGAATCGTTGATGTAGTAGCGCTTGTTCTCGCCCTGCAGCCGGTAATACGAAAGGTTGTCGATGCCGCGCAGGTTGAACGTCGGTCCCAGGCGGCCACCTTCGGCGGTATGGTTGTATACGACGTCGAGGATCACTTCGATGCCGGCTTCATGCAGCGCGTTGACCATGTCGCGGAACTCCGCGACATCGTTGCCATGCATGTACGCCTGGTGCGGCGCGAAGAACGACAGCGTGTTGTAACCCCAGTAATTGGACAACCCCTTGTCGACGAGGAAGTGCTCGGTCACGAAGGCCTGCACCGGCAGCAGCTCCAGGGTCGTGATCCCGAGCGCACGCAGGTACTGCACGAGCGCTTTGTGGCCGACGCCGCGGAAGGTCCCGCGCAGCCGTTCCGGCAGGTCGGGATGCAGCATCGTCATGCCTTTCACGTGCGCTTCGTAGATCACCGTGTCGCGCTTGCGGATGCGATTGAAACGCGGCGCCGCGCGCGTATCGTCGGCCAGCACGACGCACTTCGGCATCCGGGCGGCATTGTCACGCGTATCGAAACTGAGGTCGGCATCGGGCGAATCGAGCTGGTAGGCGTAGTGCAGGTCGGACCACGAAAACTCGCCGCGCAGCTGTTTTGCATACGGGTCGAGCAGCAGCTTGTGGTGGTTGAAGCGATGGCCGAGGTCGGGCTGGTATGGCCCGTATACGCGATACGCATACACCGTGCCGGGCCCTGCACCTTCGAGATAGCCGTTCCATACCTGGTTGGTCAGGTCGGGCAGCTGCAATCGCTGCAGCTCGCGGCTGCCGTCGTCGGAGAACAGGCATAACTCGACCTTTTCCGCATGCGCGGAAAACAGCGCGAAGTTGACGCCACGTCCGTCCCAGGTGGCACCGAGTACGGTGTTGTTGCCCGGTTCGAGGTGTGAAGAGGACTGTATGTTCATGCTTCGGGTTTCATCCTTTTACCACTGTTCACTCACGCGCAAAAATGAGCGTGGCGAGTGGCGGCACGGTAATGGCGATCGACCACTGCCGCCCGTGCGCGCCCTGGTGCTCGGCATGTACGCCGCCTAAATTACCCATGCCACCGCCGGCGTAGATGTCGGCGTCGCTATTGAACTTCTCCGCATACCAGCCGGGACCTGGAACACCAATGCGGAAATTCAGGTGCGGCGTGGGCGTGAAGTTCGCGACGACAAGCACGTGCTCGGAAGCGACGCGTCCCTTGCGCAGGAAGACCAGCATCGAATGCAGGTAGTCGTCGGCTTCGATCCACTCGAATCCTTCGCTCAACGTGTCGAGCTCGTACAGCGCCGGGTGCCGCTGGTACAGCGCGTTCAGATCGCGTATCACGGCCTGCACGCCGCTGTGCCGGGCCTGCTCCATCAGGTGCCAGTCCAGGCTGCGGTCGTGGTTCCACTCGTTGCGCTGCGCGAACTCGTCGCCCATGAACAGCAGTTTCTTGCCTGGATGCGTCCACATGAAGGCGTAGTAGGCGCGTAACGTGGCGAATTTCTGCCAGTCGTCGCCGGGTATGCGGTCGATGATCGAGTGCTTGCCGTGCACCACTTCGTCGTGGCTCAGCGGCAGGATGAAGTTCTCGGTGAACGAATACAGCAGGCTGAACGTCATCTCGCTGTGATGGAACTTGCGGTGCACGGGATCCCGCCCGAGATAACGCAGCGTGTCGTTCATCCAGCCCATGTTCCACTTGAAGCCGAAGCCGAGGCCGCCGACTTCGATGAAGTTCGTCACGCCCGGCCAGGCGGTAGATTCCTCTGCAACCATCAGCACGCCCGGATGATTGAAGTAGGCACGCCTGTTCAACGTGCGCAGCAGTTCGATCGCCTCGATGTTTTCGCGGCCGCCGTAATGGTTCGGAATCCACTCACCGTGTTTGCGGCTGTAGTCGAGGTACAGCATCGACGCGACTGCATCGAAACGCAGGCCGTCGATATGGAATTCGGAGAGCCAGTACAGCGCATTGCTGATCAGGTAGCTCTGCACCTCGGCACGGCCGTAGTTGAAGATGCAGGTGTTCCAGTCGGGATGAAAACCCTTGCGCGGATCGGCGTGCTCGTACAGATGCGTACCGTCGAAACGCGCGAGGCCGTGCGCGTCGGAAGGGAAATGGCCAGGCACCCAGTCGAGCAACACACCGATCCCCAGCGCGTGCGCGCGATCGACGAAGTAGCGGAAGTCGTCCGGCGTGCCGAAGCGCGCCGTCGGCGCGAACATCCCGAGCGGCTGGTAGCCCCACGATCCGTCGAATGGGAATTCGCTCACCGGCATCAGCTGCACGTGCGTGAAGCCGAGGTACTTCACGTAGGGCAGCAGATCGTCGGCCAGTTCGTGCCAGGTGAGCAGGCGGTCGCCCTCGCGGCGCTTCCATGAACCGGCGTGCACTTCGTAAATGCTGACCGGCGCGACGTGGCTCGCAAACGCGCGGCGCTGCGCAATCCACTCGGCATCCGTCCACTCGTGTTTCGGAAGCGCCGGAACCACCGATGCGGTGTCCGGGCGCAGTTGCATCTGCCGCGCGTAGGGGTCGGCCTTCAGCGGGATGAAGCGTCCTTCCGCGCTGATGATTTCGTATTTGTACGGCGTCCCGGGCTGCAGGCCGGGGATGAAGATTTCCCAGATACCGCTGCCGGGATGGTGCCGCATCACGTGCGTGCGGCCATCCCAGTGATTGTGATCGCCGACGAGCGACACGCGCCGCGCATTCGGCGCCCACACGGCGAACAGGACGCCATCGACACCATCGCATACGCGGTGGTTCGCGCCGAGGAAGCGCCAGGCCTGCTCCTGCGTGCCGTCGCTGAACAGGTACAGATCCGTCGGATCGAGCAGCGATGGAAAGCGATACGGGTCGTCTATCAACACTTCGGCCAACGGGTACGTGACCTTCAACCGGTAGGCCGTTTGTCGCTTGCGCTCGACGAGCCCGCTGAACAGGCCCTCCTCATGGATGGGCATCAGAGAGCCGAGACTCTTCCTGCCACCGGTGGATATGAGCTCGACCGCCTGCGCGCCCGGCAGGAACACCGTGACCTGGCGGTGGCCACTCGCATGTGAATGCATGCCGAGTACGGCGAAGATGTCGTTGTGATTGCCCTTGATGATCTGGTTGACGACCCCGGGGGGAACCAGCGCGTACTTGTCGAGTGCCGGCACCGGCTGTGAGCTGGACGTAGAGCCGTTCATGCCATGCGCGCCTCGGCCAGCGCATGCATCATCGCCTGCGAATCGGCATCGGCGAAGATAGCGTCGAGCGGCATAGGCACCTTGCGCCGCCAGTTCGGGTATTCGGCGCTCGTGCCGGGAATGTTGACGGGGGTGTCGACACCGGCGATATCGTCGATCTGGAGCGACACGAGCTTGGAGGCTGCGCGCCCGCAGGCCCTGATCAGCGCGAGGCGCAGGTTCTGGTCCAGCGCGCGCTGCACGTTGCGGTCGTGCCACTCGCCCGGCAGCAATCCCTGTTCCGCGAGCCACTGCAGTAACTGGCCTTTTTCGCCGTTGCGGTGATCATGTTCCTGCTGCAGTTTCTCGTCGTTGGTGATCAGCCCGATCTTGCGGCGTAGCTGCAGGTCGCTGCAGTTCCACCACGCGGCGAGCGGCGGCACGTCGTGGTTCGCGATCATTGCGAGCGCCATCTCCTTGTAGTGCTCGGGCTTGCGGAAGTGCCAGTTGTCGTATTTCTCGAAGTAGAACACTGCATTCGAATACAGGCGCCCCTCCTCGAGGTAGCGGCGGATCTCCGGGGGCACGACGCCGAGGTCTTCGCCTATCACCGCGCAGCAGTTGCGCACGCTTTCCAGCCGCAGGATCGCGAACAACGCGTCCACGGGGTAATGCACGTACGCGCCCGATGCATTGCTGCCGTCGTCGGGGCACCACCACAGCCGCATCAGCGACATGACATGATCGATGCGCAGTGCGCCGCACGCGCGCATGTTCGCGCGCAGCAAGGCGATGAAATGCGCGAAGCGCGTCTCTTGGAGCCGCGTCGGCATGAGCGGAGGCAAGCCCCAGTTCTGGCCATCCGGGTTGAAGTTGTCCGGCGGCGCGCCGATCCGCGCGTGTTCGCAGAAGAGCCCCGGATTCGCACGCACTTCGCTACCGTCGATGCTGCTGCCGACCGCGAGGTCGCGGATGAGGCCGAGCGGCATGCCAGACTGCGTTGCAGCCTGCTGGCACGCGTCGAGCTGCTGCTGCGCAACCCACTGCAGCCACAGGTGGAAATCGGTTTCGCTGAGCACGCCGTCGACCGCCTTGAACACGCTCGCCTGCTGCGCGGCGAATTCCTCGAGCGGGCTGCCGCCGCGATCGACGAAGTCACGGAACTCGCGGCTACGCTGTTCATCCTGCCGTTCGCGAAATGCGCGGTACAAGCAGCCGAGCATGTCCAGCTTGAGTGCCTGCACGCCCGTGTAGTCCACCTGATCCGCGCTGCGCAGGCGCTCGAGTTGCGCGCTGACTTCGGCGCTGTTGAAGCGCTGCTGCACCGTGCTTTCCGAAAATTCGGGACACAGCGCCGGCGCGATGTACAGGGGATTGAGGTAGCGGCGGTCGCAGGGACTGTAGGGACTCGCATTCTCCGGATAACGCAGGTCGAGCGCGTGCAGCGGATTCAGCAGGATGAATGCAGCCTTCTGCCGCGCGGCGTGCGCAACCAGTTTCTGCAGGTCCGCGAAATCGCCCAATCCCCAGTTGTCGGCGGAGCGCAGGCTGTACAACTGCGCCGAAAGCCCCCATAGACGGCTGCGATTGAGCGTCTCCGGCTGCCACGTGCAGCGCGGCGCGACGATGAACAGGCAACTTTGCGAACAGTCACGCGAGCTGAACTCCGCTTGATGATAGCCAGGTGCCAGCCTGGGCAACGCGAGCCAGCGTCGTTCGTAAACGCGTGTGCCGCAGTCATGCGACGACACCAGCGGCAATGTGGCCGGCTCGCATTCGCCGACGCACTCGCTGCCGTCCTCCATGCGCAGTCGCCAGTAAATTTTTCCGGACTCAGCTGCCATATCTTCACGCTCGCGCGCATCGATGACGAGCTCGCAGCCGGGATCGCCTTCATGCAGTACGACGACTGGCGGCAGCCAGCACACGTAGGCTGCAGCGGCACGTTCCTGCAGCAGCTCATCGAGCTGCGCGGGTGATTCGATGCTGACATCCATCGCCCGCAGGATGTTCATCCGGTGCTCAAGTGGAATCTTCGCGATGTTTCCGGAAAATTCTATGAACTCCGACGCGATGCCATAGGCATGGAGCAAGCGGTCCAGCTTGCCCGGATCGAGCGTGCCTTCATTGGAAGTTGTCACACGTCCTGCCTTGTTGATTGAAACCGCGCGCTGGTTCGCGCCCTCTTGCTGTGCGAAACGCGCCTCAAATTGGCGCAGGGATAGCGAGAGTACCCGGCTTCGCGCGAGAGGAGAATGCTTCGAAATACAGCAAACACAGGCCTGCAATTATCAGGCCCGGAGCGTGACAAGGTAAGCAAAGTTTGCGAAGGAGATCGAAGCCCCGATTAGGGGGCTTACCTGATGGACGGCGCGCGGACTACTCGACCCCGGTCATGCGCTGCGGATCGAGGTTGTTTTCCTGGCAGAGATAGTCGAACAGCTCGTTGCCTTCACCGAACGTCAGGAACCAGCCGCCGGTCCATGGCTGCGTATATGCGCCGGGATCGTCGATCGTGATTTCATAACGCAGCGTGTCGAAGTCAGGACGCGAGAAGCGTTCGATCGTGTGCAGTTGTTCGGTGTGTGGATAGCCATCGCGGCTGATCCAGAAATGTTCGTCGCCGAGGAAACCGACGGTGTCGACGACAAGCGTGTCGCCTTCCCACCGGCCGACTGAATGACCCAGGAATCCGGGATCCGGATTTTCCGGATGCGCACGGCCATCCATGAAGATCTGCCGCCACGAGTGCGGCGAACCGACGCCAAGCAGGAACACCGTGTCACCCTGGTCGAGAATTTCCATGCCGTACGGCGTATGGAACATGCGCGCACCGCCGGAGGGCTTGCATCTCGTGTGCGGATCGTTTGCGCCGCCATCCTGTGCGCGCGCAGCGTGCAGCTCGCGCGCCCAGTCCTGGAACGGGACTTCTTCGTAGGGAATGTTTTCCGGAATGTTGCCGCGCTGGTTCGGCTGGCGGTTCGCGAGCGAGCCGAGCAGGCCGTTCCAGTTACCCGGATTCTCCTTCGTGCCGGCGAAGCTGACATGGCCGAACTCGTTGCGCGGGATTTCGCGCGTGTCGGGCTCGGCCGGGGCAGGCTGATCCTGCGCGACGGCGCCCGCGCTCAGGAAGGCCAGGACCAGCCCCAGTGTGTGCATGCTAATCGCGGTGTTGCTCATACGCTTCCCCAGGCTTCCTTCTATATATAGGTACAGGCGGTACCAGAACGGTTCACTCGAATGGGTCAAAGCCCTTTTGAGCGTGTTACGGATTGTTGCGATTTCCGCCCGTCAGCGTCTGCTGTTCGCTCGATGCCGCGCCAAGGACTTCGCCAGTTGCCGCGAGCGTTACGCTGCGTGCGTTGGCCGTCGTGCTGCCGTCGCGCGCACGCGTGGCTTCGACAAGCAGTTCGTCGCCGATGTCCATCGAGTTACGTTTCCAGCCGGCATCCTGCAGCATGTGCGGCGGCCCCATCTCGATGCCCCAGTTCTCGATCTCGCCCTTGTCGTTCTCGACGTCTATGTAGAAATACACGTGCGGGTTCGACCATTCGATCTTCGTGACCCAGCCGCGCAGCGATACGACCTTCGTGCTGTCGTACTGCGCAGCGAAGGAATGATGCGCCAGCGCGGCAGTCGCCGCCGCCCACAGGCCTGCCAGCACAGCTGCCATCTTCAGGAATTTCATACCTTGCCTCCTCGTGCTTCGTCTTCATTCCGGCGCCGGCCGGAACCCCGTGTCGTTATCTTCGGTGTTCGCCGTCCATAACACTTCCGTTCATCCCGCCGTTCGTCCCGCCACAGCTCTACCGCAGGCGGAAGCAGATCCGTGATATTTATTCAGCCGCGCCCGCAAGCGGGCGCCCTTCCTCGCAAAAACTTTCCTCGATGTCGCCCGGCACCCACTCCAGTGTCCACTCCGCTTCCCACGGACGCGTATAAGTACGCGGGTCGTCGATCGTCACGTTGTACACGAGCGTGTTGTGGCCCGTGCGCGTGAAGCGTTCAGTCAGTTTCAGCGCAGGCGTGTGTGGCAGGCCCCCGTTGCTGAACCAGAAGCGATCGTTGAAGCCGACCGACTCGACGACCAGCGTGTCGCCTTCCCATGCTCCGTTCGAATAACCAAAGAAGGTGCTCTGCACTTCATCGAGATTCGGCGCCGCGCGGCCGTCGAGGTGGATGTGGCGCCAGTTACGGTTGCCGCCCCCGAACAGCACGAAAATGCGATCGAGATTGCGATCCTGGATCATGCGAAAGCCCTTCGGATCGTGCAGGTGCCGCGGACCGGCCGGCGATATGCAGACATTGACCGGATCGTCCTTCAACCGATTCGCCTGCCGGTAACGATACAGCGCAAGCGACCAGTCCATGAACGGCGCGACCTTCGCCGCATCGTCGATATTGCCGAGGATGCCCTGCTCGTTCATGACGACATCGACACCCTTCTCGATGAGCGAATGCTGGCTCGGGTTGGCCCAGTAGCCGCTGTTTTCGCCGGGCATGCGGTCGAGGCGGACCGTGCCGTCGTCATATCGCGGCGCGGAATTCGCGGCGGAGGCGGCGATATCGGCGGGCTGTGGATTCGCTGCGGTTGCCGCAGATGCGGACTCGTCCGCCGCCTCATTGCCGCAACCGGCGAGCGCAAGGGTGAACAGGACGACGGAGGTTTTGAGGCGCAGTATGGACGTCATGGCATCACTCCCGCGTCAGCACGAGCTGGTTTTCGATGCCGCCGCTCGTCCACGTGCCGGTCAGCGTGCGGTGGTACGAACCGAGCTCCGCGAGCACGGCATCGATCACGATCGGTTCGCCTTCGCGCGTTTGCGCTTCGATGTGCACGCTCCAGTCGTCTGCATTCAACGCAGCGGACGTGAAGTTGATCGTGTTGCGGCCGGGGTTGATGCGACCGTTGATCGTCTTGCCGTCCCAGCTCATGACGACGACGGCAAGGTTTTGCTGTCCCCCGGGCTGACCCCATTCACCGCGCCACGTCCCGTCGAGCGGATACCCTTCCTGTGCCACCGCCGCATGCGGCAACATGGCAAAGAGCAAGCAGAACATGGCTTTGAACGACTTCATGCAGCGACTTCCCCTCGGATACTCGCGAAACTGTTTTGTTATTTTTCGGCCGGGCCACTATACCCACTTCACCGAAGTGATTACAGGACCGACGGGTACGCCTGTGGCAATCACCGCATGACAATACGCTGCCCATCCCGGTAGGCTGCTCGAACGAGCGGTAAAAATCCGGAGGCCAACGATGCAACTGCTGCTGAACCTCGACGTCGACGATCTCGACAAAGCCATCGCCTTCTACACGAGCGCCTTCGACCTGCGTGTCGGTCGCCACTTCGGCGAGTGGGCGGAACTCGTCGGCGGCACGTCGCCAATCTACCTGCTTCCGAAACCAGGCGGCACGCCGGTCGCGAGCACGACGCTCGACGCCCGCAACTACGCGCGCCACTGGACGCCGCTTCATCTCGACTTCGTCGTCGACGACATCGAACTCGCAATCCAGCGCGCGCTGCAGGCGGGTGCCACGCAGGAGCGCGACATCACATTGCACACGTACGGCAAGCTCGCGCTGATGTCAGATCCTTTTGGCCATGGCTTCTGCTTCATCCAGTTCATCGGCCGGGGATATGATGAATTGCCCGCGAGGCCGTCGAACAACTGACGCGCTCGGCAACCAGGGGCCTCACGAATCCACGAATGACACACGATAAATACAATGCCTTCTGCGCGGCGCTGCCCGCAACGACGCATGTCGTGCAGTGGGGAGGTGCGCACGTGTGGAAAGTGGGCGGCAAGGTCTTCGCGATCGGCAGCGTCACCAGGGAAGGCACGAACGGTTTTACGTTCAAGACTTCGGAGCTCGATTTTGAAATCCTGAAGGAGCGTCCAGGCTGTCGGCCGGCGCCGTACCTCGCATCGCGCGGCATGAAGTGGATCCAGCATCACGCGAGGCCGGGGCTGTCGGACCGGGACCTGGAGTTCTACATCACGCAGTCGCATCGCCTTGTCGCGAACGGCCTGGGCAAGCGCAAGCAGAAGGAACTCGGCCTCGCGCCGTGACCGTCCGCGGGGCGGACTTTCGCACGGTCACCTGCAGGCGCGTGCAAACCTGTCGAATGACCGACGGATTCGAGCGCAGCTTGATCAGCCTCCACGGAGCGGCTATCCTTGCGCCCCATGAAATCCGCCGCCTTTTATGCCTATTTTTTTATTATTCAGCACCGCAAGGTGGGTTGAAGGCCTGAGTTCACACGTTAAACGGAATAGATGAGCCAGAAACCCGCCCGAAAGGCGGGTTTTTTTGTACCTGTATAAAGAGCTTTTGCTGCCGCAGCCGCGGGCAAACGAATTTCGATACGACACTGGGTTCCGGCCTGCGCCGGGACGACCCGCCTTCGCGGACGCTACGGCGGTGCGAGCAGGACCAATGATTTATTTATGAACAGGAGCCGGTGGTGAGCAAGACAGACAGCGTCCAATCCAATGACCCGTCCGACAGTCCGGGCACCGACAGTTTTTCGTTCGTCCAGGCGGAGCACGAGGTGCTGCGCTTCTGGAAGGAAAACGACGTGTTCTCACGGTCGC
>DASWWP010000074.1:0-26867 GCA_036405915.1 Pseudomonadales bacterium | reverse complement strand
TCGACGATGGCGACGTGGCCTTCGCGCGAAGCCACCATCAGCGCGGTCTGGTCGTAATTGGGATCACGGAAGCTGACATCGGCGCCGGCTTTCAGCAGCGCCGCCGTCACCTCTGGCGTGCCGACGGCGGCAGCGCTCATCAGCAGGCTTTCACCGGACACCAGCGCGCCATTTGCATCGGCGCCGTGTTCCAGCAGCAGCTTCGTCATCGCCGCATTGCCGTTTTCGATCGCCAGGCTAAGCGCGCTGATACCCAGGCCGGTGACGGCATTGGCATCGGCGCCCGCCTCGAGCAGCAGCTTCGTCGTGTCGACGTCGTCGACGCGCACGAGCCAGTGCAGGGCGGGCGTATCGTAGTCGCCGACCGTGTTCGGATCGGCGCCGTCGGCGAGCAGCGCGCGCACGGTCGCGACGTCGCGGTTCATGGCTGCACTCGGCAGGCGGAGGTCGGCGTCGGCGGCCTGGAGCGGGGCGGCCGCAAGCGGCGTCAACAGCAGCGCGACAGCGAGCGCAGCACGGCGAAAGCGATGAATTTGCACAGGAATTCGCATCGGTGAATTGCAAAGATTTGCAGGAATTTCGCGGACT
The DNA here is from genome assembly GCA_036405915.1 of Pseudomonadales bacterium. GTDB lineage: Bacteria > Pseudomonadota > Gammaproteobacteria > Pseudomonadales > Pseudohongiellaceae > CAILUG01. Next base: position 26,279 of record DASWWP010000074.1, on the reverse strand, counting down.
TATAGACCTGCCTCCGCAGGCAGTCAAGGCAGGCCAATCATCTGTCACATTAGATCCAATTTTCGCTTCCGCCGCGGACAAAACCCGTACAATGCTGCCGTTTTTGTCAGGAGCACCCCGTGGCGGACGTAAGAATACAGCGCTTCAGTGGCGCGCAGTTGGGCAGCTATATCGAGGCAGTCGCGCAACTGCGCATCGCCGTGTTCCGCGACTTCCCGTACCTGTATGACGGAACGATGGACTACGAGCGCAAGTACCTGCGTACGTACCTCGAGTGCCCGCAGGCAGTCGTCGTCGTCGCCTTCGATGGAGACGTCGTCGTCGGCTGCTCCACGGCCATCCCGATGGCCTTCGAGGAGCCGGCCTTCCAGCTGCCCTTCGTCGAGCATGGCTACGACCCGGCACGCATCTTTTACTGCGCGGAGTCGGTGCTGCGGCCTGAGTACCGTGGGCTCGGCATCGGCGTGCGCTTCTTCGAGGAACGCGAAGCGCATGCCAGGGAGCTCGGCGGCTTCGACTGGGTCGCGTTCTGCTCCGTCGTGCGGCCTGCCGACCATCCGCTGCGTCCGCCCGGCTACGAACCGCTCGACCGCTTCTGGCACAAGCGCGGCTACGTGAAGCACCCGGAGCTCAGCGCCACGTACACCTGGAAGGACATCGACCAGGCGCACGAGACTTCCAAACGGCTGGAGTTCTGGCTAAAGTCTCCGGCCTCCGCTAAAGCTACGGCGTGACAAGCCGCCTCCGCTGATGCTGCGTTCGTCGCCCCGGCGCAGGCCGGGGCCCAGCGTCTTTCCCGCACAACGCCAACGACACTGGATTGCGGCATCCGCCGCAATGACGCGAGAGCAAGAAACTAAAACAACGTCACCGAGGGGAGCCCATGTCACGCACGCCATTCCAGTACCGCCGCCAGTTCCTGCAGTTTCTCGCGGCGAGTCCGCTGCTGACGACGTACGAAGCCTTTGCCGCGGAAGTCGAGGAAGCGCTCGGCGCGCGCCTGAAGAACCCGACCGACGTCATCAACGTGTACGAGATGGAACAGCTCGCGCGCGAAAAGGTGCCGTACGCGCACTTCGGCTATCTAGCCTCCGGCACCGACAGCGACGGCACGCTGCACGCGAACATGATGGGCTACAGCCGTTACCAGATCCGTCCGCGCCGCCTCGTCGATGTGTCGCAGATCGACACGAAGATCAACTTCCTCGGCGCACAGGCCGATTCGCCGGTGACACTGAGCCCGATCGGCAGCTGCGGCGCGTTCCATGAAGACGCCGAAACCGGCGCCGCGCGCGCCGCCGCCGCGAAGAACGTGCACATGACGATCTCGACGCAGGCCTCCGATCCGATCGAGCAGGTCATGGAAGCGCGCGGGGGCCAGCCGATGTGGTTCCAGCTGTATTCGACGAACGTATGGGACAACACCGTTGCGATGCTGCAGCGCGCCGAGCGCGCTGGCTGCACGAGCGTATGCTTCACCGTCGATCTGCCGGGCGGCCGCAACGTCGAAACGCAGGAACTGTTCCGCCGGATAGATGATCGTTTTTGTGAAGAGTGCCACTACGAAGGCAAGCAGAAACCGATGCTCGCCGACCTTGCGCCCGGCGGACTCGTCGATCCGGCGATGACCTGGGACGTGATCGGCCGCATGAAGGAAGCGACGCGCATGAACGTCATCGTCAAGGGCATCGAAGTGCGTGAAGACGCGGAAGCGGCCGTGGCTGCGGGCGCCGACGGCGTCATCGTGTCGAACCATGGCGGCCGCGCGACGGATACCGGCCGCGGCACGATCGAATGCCTGCCGGAAGTCGTCGCCGGCGTGAACGGCAGGATTCCCGTGATGGTCGATGGCGGCATCCGCCGCGGCACCGACGTCTTCAAGGCGCTCGCACTCGGCGCGACTGCCGTCGGCATCGGCCGTCCGTTCTGCTGGGGCCTCGGCGCGTTCGGGCAGGCCGGTGTCGAACGCGTGATCGACCTGCTCAACCGGGAACTGGCAATCTGCATGCGCGGCAGCGGCGCCGTCTCGCTCGCGGCGATCGACGAGTCCTTCATCATCGACACCGGCCAGCGTAATCCGGACATGATCGATTCGACGTTCGGACCTTATTACTAAGAACGACACGGAGCCAGCCATGAGCAAAGTCGCACTGATCGGCGCAAGTGGAAAAATCGGCAGCAAGATCGCCGCGGAGTTGCTGCGGCGCGGGCACAGCGTCACCGGCATCGCGCGTAATCCCGAAAAGATTCCGTCGCAAAGCGGGCTGACGGCCCAGGCTGGCGACTTCACGAATCCGCAGTCGATCGCGAATACGCTCAAAGGCCACGATGCAGTCATCAGCGCCGCGAGTTTCATTCCGGGCCAGGCCGAAAACCTGATCGCATCGGTGCGTGGCTCCGGCGTCAAGCGCTTCCTGATGGTCGGCGGCGCCGCTTCGTTGCAAACGGAGGACGGCCGCAAGGTCATCGACACGATCCAGTTGCCCGACGCGTGGAAAGCCCCTGTGATGGAAGGCATCCGCACGCTCGGCCTGCTGCGTGACGTGAACGACGTGGACTGGACCTTCTTTTCGCCTGCCGTGCAGATCGGCCCAGGCGAACGTACCGGCAAATTCCGGCTCGGCAAGGAACAGGTCGTGAAGGACGCGGAAGGAGCCAGCAAGATTTCCTACGACGACTACGCGATCGCGATGGTCGATGAACTCGAACGTGGCGAGCATGTGAAAGGCCGTTTCACGATCGGATACTGAAAATGAAACAGGGCCAGAACCGCATGGCCCTGACCCTGTTCAATCCTGCGAATAAAAGAGGGCTCCCAGGCGGGAGCCCAAGCGGGGATCCGCTTCGAACTAGTTCACGCTGCCGTCGCTGACTCCGGCGGATTCGCCGCTGTCGCCAGCATCGCTGGCGCCAGGGCCCGCCTCATCCTCGAGCGTCGAGACGAGCAGACCATACTCCGGCTCCGAGACCAGCGAGGAGCCACCGGTGTAACCGTTGGTCTCGAAGGCCAGGCCGGAGATGGCCTCTTCCGCTTCCGACTGGTTCACGAACCCGTCGGCGTTGGAATCGGTGATCTGCACATCAGGCAACGCTGCCTGCAGTTCCGAGATGCTCAGCAGGCCGTCCTTGTCCGTATCCGCCGCGGCGAAATCCGGGTGCTCGCTGGAGCCATGCTCGGCGCTGGGGGCGGTGTCCTGTGCGAACAGGACACCGGCCGACAGTGCGAAAACAGCAGGTACTAACGTGATGAGTTTCATGGATTCACACTCCCGTTGACGGAGCAGCGACCTTAGTTGTCGCTGCCGGTGTCGGCTTCAGGCAGTTCTGCTTCGCCGGCACCTGCGCCGCCGGCGCCGGTACCGACGCCAGCGCCGCCCGCGCCAGCGCCGGCGGCACCGGCATCACTTGCACCTGAGTCAAGGGAGCTGTCGCTATCCATCATGGCGACGATTTCGTCGTACTCTTCTTCACCGATGTCGCCGGCGCCGTCACCGGACGAGAAGGCGAGGCCCGTGATGCCGGCTTCGGCTTCGCTCTGGCTTACGTAGCCATCGCCGTCTTCGTCATCGATCGTCACGTCAGGCATGACGACCTGCAGTTCGGCGATGCTGAGGCGGCCGTCCTTGTCGGTGTCGGCCGTGGCGAAGTCGGCATGTGCGCTCGCGCCGAGCGTGCTGGAGCCGAGCGTCGACGACGAGGACGAGGTGCTGGAACCAGTCGTGGTGCTCTGGTCGGTTGCGGCGCCAGTGTCCTGGGCCATGGCGGTGCCTGCGAGCAGGATGAGGGCGGCGGGTGCAAGTGCTGTCAGTTTCATGTCTATCTCCGTTTCATGTGGTTGGTAATCGTGGGGCTCGGCATCGAACGATGCGTCGCCCTTGTCGTTGATATAGCAAGCGGGATGCCAGCTCTGATAAATCGCGATTTCACGGCGTTTTTCGCGCTACGGTCGCGTTTGTTCGCGGCCAAAAGTGTCGGGCGTGAACGGCACAGAATGACGCATCCATGCAAGTGCTTGATTTGCGCCGCTGCGAGTGTTGGGAAAAAACGACAGGGCCTGCAAAGTGCCATCGAGTCATTGTGGAACGCGGCCGTGAAAAGCTTGCCGGACAGTTGCGACAGGAGTGCTTGTGGCGTAATGCAGGCACTTCATGAGAGGCACGCCACCGCGCACGCGTTCGAACGAACCTGCATTCTTCAAGCGCGCGGTTGTGCGCGTGCGTGGGATAAGTTCACGAGCGATCGCGATTGCGGGGGAAGCGCGCTGCGATTGAGCGCAGATGAAGGCGTGCCCATGTGGATCGACCGTAGACCGTCGCGCGATGAGCGATCAGGCCAGAATGTCGCGCAAAAAAAATGGGCCCCTCGCAAGAGGAGCCCATCGGGATTGCAGCGAAAGAGAGCTGTAACTCAGTTGTCGCTGGCATCCACTTCTGCATCGCCTTCCACGTCGATCTGGACGTCGGCGTCGTCATCGAGGTCCAGTTCGTCATCGACTTCCACGTCGATGCTGGCGTCCGTATCAAGCTTCGACACGATCAGGTCGTATTCCGACTCCGATACCAGCGACGAACCGCCGGTGTAGCCTTCGGATTCGAAGGCAAGGCCGGTGATGGCGACTTCGACTTCGCTCTGGTTCACGAAGCCGTCACCGTTTTCGTCGGTGATCTGCAGGTCGGGCATTGCGACATTCACTTCTTCGATGCTCAGCAGGCCGTCTTTGTCGGTGTCTGCGGAGGCGAAGTCAGGGGTGCTGCCCGCAGCTTCGGCGCTGCCTGCGGCTTCTGCGTCAGCAGCAGCCGTCGAGTCATGGGCGTCGGCAGCTGCTTCGCCGCTCAGCGTTGCATCGCTTTCGGTTTCGTAGCTCTGCGTGCTTTCGGTTGCTGCCGGATCGGCGATGCCGCCAGCGGCTGCATCACCAGCAGCGGTGTCCTGGGCGAAGACGGAACCGGAGAGCAGCAGCAGGGCTGCGGGTGCAAGAGTTGTCAGTTTCATGGTGTTACTCCTCTGTGGCTTTGGTTGTGTTTCGTCATCAGCGGGCTTCGCAAGGATTTACGTCGCCCTTGCCCTGGACATTGCAACCGGGATGCCAGCTCGCAAAATGTGATAAATCAGACGTTTGCAGGTCCTACTGTCGCGCTGTGACCTGTCGGGCACGGGCGGCAGTTGGCGATGGGAAACTGCAAGTGGTTGATTCAGGCGGACGCGACTGTCGGGTGTCCACGACAGTCCTCGGCGAGCACAACGGTAGCGGCGTAAAGCACAACTATGAAACAACGTAGCGCGAGCATGAAAGTCGTACGTGCGACACGCGATTGAGCGGGCATCAACCCGACGCTGCCGCGTCCGTGCTCTTGCGAAACTGCGACGGATCGAGTCCATGCCGCTTCAGCAGGTTGTAGAACTCGCTGCGATTGCGTTCCGACAGGCGCGCAGCGAGCGCGATGTTGCCTTCGGTGAGATTCAACAGGCGCACGAGGTAATCGTGTTCGAATTGCTCGCGTGCTTCGTTGAGGCCGAGCAGGCGATCCGGTTTGAAGCGCAGCGCGCGTTCGACGAGGTCGCGCGCGATGAGCGGCGTCGTCGCGAGCACGACGCATTGCTCGACGACGTTATACAGCTGCCGCACGTTACCTGGCCACGGCGCGCTGACGAGCACCTGCGCCGCTTCCGGCGAAAAGCGCACGAGCGGCTTGTTGTTGCGCGCGGATAGCAGCTGGCAGAAATGTTCTGCGAGCAGCAGGATGTCTTCGCGCCGCTTGCTGAGCGGCGGCAGTTCCAGCGTGATGACGTTGAGGCGGTAATAAAGGTCTTCGCGGAAGCTGCCGTCGTTCACGCGCTGCGCAAGATTGTGATGCGTGGCGGCCACGACGCGCACGTCGATCGGAATCGTCGCCGTGGCTCCCACCGGACGCACTTCGTGCTGTTCGAGCACGCGCAGCAGTTTCGACTGCGCGCTGAGCGGCATGTCGCCGATCTCGTCGAGAAACACCGTGCCGCCGTTCGCGGCCTGGAACAGGCCTTCGTGCGCGCGCGTCGCGCCGGTGAAGGCGCCGGCGGAATGGCCGAACAGTTCAGACTCCATCAGCGTTTCGGGAATCGCCGCGCAATTGAATGCAACGAAGGGTTTGCCGCGGCGTGCGCTCGCTTCGTGGATCGCCGCTGCGAGCAGCTCCTTGCCGGTGCCCGTCTGGCTCTGGATCAGGATGCTGACGTCGGTGGCCGCGGCGGCCTTCGTCTGGCGCAGCACGGCTTCCATCACCGCGCTGCGGCTGATGATGTGCCTGCGCCACTCTTCGCCGACGTCGCTATCGGCATCGAAGCTGTTTTCCGTGAATGACGCGGCACTGTGCTTCAGTGCGTTCTCGATGCTCGTCAGCAGCACGGTGGATTCGACCGGCTTCACGAGATAACCGAACACGCCTTTCTGCGCGGCCGTCACGGCGTCCGGAATGGTGCCGTTCGCCGTCAGGATGATCACCGGCAGGCCCGGGTGGCGCCGCTGGATCGCTTCGAAGAGTGTCATGCCGTCCATGCCTGACATGCGCAGGTCCGTCACGACGACGTGCGGCTTGTACACGACGAGCTGCGCGAGCGCTTTTTCGGCGTTGTCGACGGCGCTTACATCGTAGTGGTTCGCACGCAGCCGTACGCCGAGCAGGTGCAGCAGGTCGGTGTCGTCGTCGACGAGCAGGATGCGGCGTTTGCCTTTTTGACGCGAGTCCATCACCGGGCTCCTCGCAAGTCTGGTTTCATGCCTGGGCCTTCATGTCGTACGGAAGTCATTGGTCACCCTGCGCCTGTTCACGTTCTATCAGCTGCTCCTCGATCTTCGTCAGCGCGTCGATCTTCTGCTGGAGCTGTGCGTTGTTGCGCTGCAGCGTTTCGAGTTCTTCACGGCCCGCAGCCATGTTCGTCGTGGCGGCCCTGAGCTCCTCGCGTTGCTGGAGATGGCTCAACAGGAAGGCGGCGAAGGCCGCGTAGTCGCGGCTCGCATCGTCGATCCTGGTGACGTCGATCGACTGCAGGATCGCTACTGCATCACGCTCGCTCTCACGCGATGCGATTGCCGATTCGCTGAGAAGGATGCCGAGGTGGACCTTGTCCACGATTGCGTCAGCATCAGGGCCTGGGGCGCTGAGGCGCAGCTGCTCGGCATACAGCTCATCCGCCGGTGCGGCCCGCGCCCACGCGTAATAGTCGAGCGGTGAAATGTCCGCGTCCGCCGCGGGCATAGGGGTCGGGACGTAAAGCGTCACGAGTCGCGGTGGCTCCTCGGCCGGGGTCTGCATCGCGTCCTGGTAAGCCGGTGGGTCATCCGTCGCGCAGGCCGCGAGTACGCAGCAAAGCGCGACCGTTGCGATCCGGCCTGTGCTGAACCCGTATAAATGTTGCGTCATGCCGCGTCACCCCGTTGTGGCTGCCGCGGTAATGTCACGCGGAAGTGCCCACCGTTGTCGGACACGAATGCCTCGATCGCGCCGCCGTTCGCCTTGGCGTACTCCTCGGCGATCGCGAGGCCAAGGCCCGTGCCCTTGTAATGTTCCTTGCCGGCCGCCTGCGCCTGCGCGCCCTGGAAAAATGCCTCGAAAATGCGCTTCTTCTCGTCGGGCAGGATGCCGGGGCCTTCATCGCGGATGTCGAACACGGCTTTCGCGCCATCGTTGTGCAGTGCAAGCGTGATCGTCCCGCCGGCAGGCGAGAAGCGGACGGCGTTCGTCAGCAGGTTGTCGACGATCACGCGTAACTGTTCGGCGTCGCCAGGCACGGTCACGCGTTCGATGTCGCGCACCAGCCGCAGTTGCTGCGACTTCAGCGCGTGCTCGTGCACGGTGACGACGCCATCGATCACGCGATCGAGCCGCACCGGCTGCGGCATCGTGTTGAGCACCGAGAAGCTGTCGGCGTTGTAGCGCAGCAGGTCCTCGATGAGGCGCTGCAGGCGCTGGCAGTTGTTGGCCTGGATGCGCAGGATCTCGTGCTGTTCGTCGCTCACCGGGCCAACGGCGCCGTCGCTCAGCAACGACGAACTTTCGGCGATCGCCGCCAGCGGCGTCTTCAGTTCGTGCGATACGTGGCGCAGGAAGAGCGTGCGCTGCTGTTCGAGCTTGTGCAGGCGCTGCCGCAGCCAGTCGAGGCTCACGCCGAGGCGTACGAGGTCCGTCGGTCCATGGATCGTCACCGGCGCCGCCAGTGAACCGCTGCCGAGCTGGTTGATGGCGCGGTTCACTTCCAGCAGCGGACGCGAGATCAGCGCGGTGAACACGCCGGCGAGGACGAGCGCGGCACCGACCAGCACGAGTGCCTGCATCGTCAGCAGCTCGCGCGTGTCCATTGCCTCGCGGCGGAGGCTGGCCAGCTCGCGGTTCGTCCACGTATCGATGCCGCGCGAAATTTCATAGGCGGTGCCGAGCATCGGCGGGAACTGTTCCTCGGCACTCGCCGGCCCGTTCTCGCCGATGCTGTTGTGTGCACGCGCTTCGCGCTGCATCAGGTCCTTCACCTGGCGCGCGATGACTTCGTCGAGATAGAGCCCGGCGAGCTGGCGCGCGGCCGCGGTGAAGGTCTTGCGGCGGTCTGCGTACACGTCGAGCATCTGCCTGTCGCCGGTGATCGCGAACTGGCGCACGTTGCGTTCCATCGAGGAGGTCTGCTCGATCAAGACGCGGCTCGCGCGCATCGCCGTCACCGACTGGTTGATCGCGCGCTGGCTGCGGTCGCTGAGCCCGTCGAGCTGGCCTGCCGTGACGACGAGCGCAACGATCAGCAAACCGGCAACGAGCAGGAAGCCGGTGATGGTCAGCTGCAGTATCGATCGCGGCTTGATGGACAACGTGAAAACCCCGCAAATTGTTGCGCCATTCATAACGCAGGAAAGTCCACGGCGATACACAGGTATTGCTTGATTTACGTAAAAGATTGCCCCACTTATCGTCCATGGCGCGATGGGAAAAAAGGCCCGCAACGTGCAGCGCTGCGCAACGATCAGGACACTATGTTCTACGCAACGAGCTGGAAACCGGCGACCGACCTGTTTCGTGCGGGCAATGACTGGCTGATCAAGATGGAGCTCGCCGGAGTGTCACCTGCGGAAGTCAACGTGCACGCCCACCGCAACGTGTTACGTGTGCAGGGACGGCGCCGCGATCTGTACCTTCAGAGCGGCTACACCTGCCACAAGCTGGAAATCAATTACACGGATTTCGAACGCAGCATCACGCTGCCTGGTGTCATCGACGCCGGAGGGATTCGAACCGAATACCGCGATGGCATCTTGAGAATTTACCTGAGGACTTTGTGAACACCGCAACGCTGAAGACCAGTAACCTGCCGCTGCTGCCCGTAAAGGGCATGGTTCTGTTCATCAACATCGAGCATCCCGTCGTTGTCGGGCGGCCGCGGTCGCTTGCCGCGATCGAGGAGGCGTTGAAGGGCGAGGACAAGAGCATCATTGTCGTCACGCAGCGCAACAGTGCCACGGCCGAACCCGGTCGTGAAGACATCTACGACGTCGGCACGCGCGCATACATCCACCGCATGGAGCGGCACGGCGACGACGTCGTCAGCCTTGTGCTGCGCGGCAGCGAACGCGTGCGCATCACCGACATCGACACGAGCGAACCGTGGCTCAGCGCGAGCTACGACGTGCTGCCGCTGCCCGACGACAACAGCGATGAAACCGAAGCGCTGCACCGCGACGTGATCGACAAGGCGCAGCAGCTCGACCGCATGAAGGCGGCCGAGTGGCCGAAAGGCCTGCTGACGCAGATGCTGCAGACGCTGAAGGACCCGATGGAGCACGTCTACGTGCTCGCCTACCTGCTGAAGCTGGAAGTGCCGAAACAGCAGGCGATCCACGAAGCGCCGACGCGCGCCGAAGGCATGCGCCTCGTGCACGACGCGATCGTGCACGAAATCCAGGTGCTGCAGCTGCAGGAAGAGATCGCGGCGCAGGCGGCGAGCTCGGTCACCGCCGAACAGCGCCAGTACATGCTGCGCCAGCAGATGGAAGCCATCCAGAAGGAGCTCGGCGAGGACGATGGCGAGAATTCCGAGATCGCCGAACTGAAACGCCTGCTCGATACGTCCGAGATGCCCGAGGAAGTGGCGAAGATCGCGAGGCGCGAAGTCGAGCGCCTGCAGAAGATGCCGGCCGCCGCGCAGGAATACCAGATGACGCACGGCTACCTGAAGCTGCTCGTCGAGCTGCCGTGGAACAAGTCCACGCAGGACAAACTCGACCTCGACGAAGCTCGCCGTGTGCTCGACGAACAGCACTTCAACATGAAGGAAGTGAAGGACCGCATCATCGAACACCTTGCTGTGCGCAAGCTGAATCCCGGCGCGAGCAGCACGATCCTGTGCTTCGTCGGCGCGCCCGGCGTCGGCAAGACCTCGCTCGGCGCCTCGATCGCCACGGCGCTCGGCCGCGAGTTCGAACGCATCAGCCTCGGCGGGCTGCATGACGAGGCCGAGTTGCGCGGCCATCGCCGCACGTATATCGGCGCGATGCCGGGGCGCATCATCCAGACGCTGCGCCGCAAGGGCGTGAACAATCCGCTGATCCTGCTCGACGAGATCGACAAGCTTGGCCACGACTATCGCGGCGATCCGGCCGCGGCGCTGATGGAGATCCTCGACCCGTCGCAGAACAGCACGTTCCGCGACAACTATCTCGACCAGCCTTTCGACCTGTCGAAGATATTTTTTGTTACTACAGCGAATACCCTCGACACGATCCCGCGTCCGCTGCTCGACCGCATGGAAGTGCTGCGGCTGAGCGGTTATACCGAGGAAGAAAAAGTCGAGATCGCGAAGCGCCACCTGCTGCCCGCGCAGCTGAAGGAAGTACAGTTGACGGCCGAACAGATCAAGGTGCCGGACGACGTGCTCCACAAGGTCGTCCGCTCGTGGACGCGCGAAGCCGGCGTGCGCGAACTGAACCGCCAGCTTGCACGCATCATCCGCAAGTCCGCGGTGCCGTTTGCCAATGGCGTCACGACGCCCGTGACCGTTACCGTCGAGCAGCTCACGCAGCTGCTGGGTCCTGAGCGCCACACCGACGACAGCCTGCGCCGCGATCCGCTACCGGGCGTGACGACGGGCATGGCGTGGACCGAACACGGCGGCGACGTGCTGTTCGTCGAGGCGGTGAAAACGCCCGGAGGCAAGGGCCTCGCGCTGACCGGCCAGCTCGGCGAGATCATGAAGGAATCGGCGCAGACCGCGCTGAGCTATCTCTGGTCGCAGGCCGACAAGCTCGGCATCGACCCCGAAGTGTTTCAGAACAGCGGCGTGCACATCCACGTGCCGGCCGGCGCGATCCCGAAGGACGGGCCGTCGGCAGGCGTGACGATGGCCACGTCGCTCGTATCGCTGCTGACCGGGCGGCCGGTGCGCAGCGACACCGCGATGACCGGTGAAATCACGCTGGCCGGGCTCGTGCTGCCGGTCGGCGGCATCAAGGAGAAAGTGCTCGCGGCACATCGCGCGGGTATCGACCGGATCGTTTTACCGGAAGCGAACTGTCAGGATCTGGAGGAAATTGACGCCGGCGTGCGCCAGGAGCTGGAGTTCATCCCGGCCGTCAATTTGCAGCAGGTGTTCAATGCGGCGCTGACCAGTGCCAGTAGCACCGGCAATGCCGTGCAACCGCAACTGTTTACGCGTGAACCACGCCAGCCATCTCCAGGAGCCCACCCATGAAAGTGAATGAAGCCATGACCGCACCGGTGCGGTGCTGCAGTCCGAACAGTTCGCTCGAGGAAGTCGCCCGCATGATGTGGGATTCCGACTGCGGCGCGATTCCCGTCGTCGGCGACGACGACCGGCCGGTCGGCATCATCACCGACCGCGACATCGCGATGTGCGCGATGCATCGCCACCAGCCGCTGTGGGACATCCGCGCGTCACAGGTCATCGAAGGCCGCGGGGATCCCGTGTGCTGCAACCACGGCGATTCGATCGACGACTGCGTCGAGATGATGCAACAGGCCGAAGTTCGTCGCATCCTCGTTACGGACGACCGCGGTGCGCTGTGCGGCATCGTGTCGCTCGGCGATGCCGTTGCGTTCACCGAGCGTGAAACGGACGACGACGACATTGCGGCAGTCGAATCGGACCAGCTGCTGAGCATGCTGCGCCGCGTCAGCGGGCATCACCGCTCGGGCGACAATCCGCTCGCACAGCACCTGCACTGATTGCGTCACGCCAGCCAGGCGTTCTGCTCGTCGTCAGGCCTGTCGAAGGCCTGCAACAGGCTCAACGTGAAGAGCTGGGCCGCAAGATCGGGCCGGACTGCGCCGCCCGCGCGCAGCTCTGGCCCCGATTGGAGTGCCTGCAAAGCCACTAGCGCTTGATCGGGACCCGCGAGGGAAGCGCTGCCCATTGCGCGATCGACTGAACCCCCTATCGAATCATGCTGCGCATGACGGCTCGAGTTTCCCTCGTGCCGGGGCCCGCGTGCGGCAAAAGCCGGGTCGACGGCGGCAATAATTGCCGCCTGCCGCGCGAGGCGGGCGGCATCGTTCGCGGGCAGCACGGCCGGTGCCGTTACAGCCGCCAGTGCCGTGGGAACATGCTGCCGCCCGGCAGCGTCATCCGGAAACTTCCGTTCGAAGCGCGCATAAACCTCCTCGAGCGACAGCGCCTTGTTGCCATCGTAGAACACGGCGGCATTCGCGCGTGCCGCGGCCGGTACGATCGCGCAGGCCTCGGCATCGCCATTGGACTGCATCTCACTGAGGAACTTCGCGGCGCCGCCGGCGCCGAGGAAATGCGCCATGTACAGCTCCGCCTTCCCGACGTCGCGGCCGAGCGACTGTTCGAGCGACTGTTCGTTGTCGCGCGCGAATTCGGCCGCCATCAGCGCCGAAACGCGCGGATCGTCACGAAGCGAGAGTATGTATTCCTTCGTGTCCGCGTCGGCGACGACCGGGTTGCCATGCGCATCGCGCGTGATCGCGGCCGCCACGTTCGGATAGCCGTGCTTCGCGCCATGGCGGTCCATCGTGTCGAGCCACGTGCGATCGATGAACTGGTACAGCCCGCGCGCGGACGACGTGGGTGCCTGCGCTGCCGGATTGAAGCTGCTCTCGGTGGCCGCCTTCTCGAGCAGGTACGCGAAATCGACGCCGGTCTGCGCGCTGGCCTGGCGGATCGCGCTGACGACGTCGGGGCGGGCGCCCTGGTGCAGGGCGGCAATATTGTGGCCATGGATGGTCATGGTTTGCGTCGTTGCAAGGGGCGTGCCTGAAGGCAGGCCTTCACGCGCCGCCGCAATTCGGGCACCACGTCCGCCTCGAACCACGGATGGTGCATGCACCAGGCCTGGTTACGCGGCGACGGATGCGGCAGCACGAAGAAGCGGGGCAAGTGCTGCCGCCAGGCCAGGACCGTGTCGGTCAGCGTGCCGGCGTAGCCTGCGAGGTAGTGGCGCTGCGCGTGATGCCCGATCAGCAGCGTCAGCCGCACGTTCGGCAATCCCGCGAGCACCTGCCCGTGCCATTGCGCTGCACATTCCGCGCGCGGCGGCAAATCACCTGACACCCCCTTGCCGGGGTAGCAAAAGCCCATCGGCATGATCGCGACGCGCGCGGGGTCGTAAAACACGTCGGGATCCACGCCTAGCCAGTGGCGCAGGCGTTCGCCGCTTTTGTCGTCCCACGGGATGCCGCTCGCATGCACCTTCGCTCCGGGCGCCTGCCCGATGATCAGCAGCCGTGCCGAGGCGGCGGCCTGCAACACGGGCCGCGGCCCATGCGGCAGGTGAGGCGCGCATAAACGGCACTCGCTCACCGCGTCGAGCAGGTCGATCAATGCGAGTTCGGATTTGGGCATGCGGGCAGGAATTCCGGAACGGGGCGACGTATCAGCAGCGTCGTGACCTTAAATAAGTGGCCTGTCACCTTGCAAGCGCGGCAGGCTAGAATGCGGCCAAAACTGCAGGCGCATCAGCGGCGCAGAGGGGACCATGGCAGGCATCAACCGGAGAGATTTCATGGCGGTTTCCGCGGGAGTGACGGCACTGGCGGCAGCGAGTTCCGACGGAGCCAGGGCAGCGGATACGGCGGGCCTCGTCGTGTGCATGCATGGCATCACGTCGAGCGAGTTCGACTTTCGCACCTGCATGGAAGGCTGGGCGAAAGCCGGCATCCGGGCCGCCGAGCCCGACCTCGTGAAAGCACGCGAATTCGAAGCGGCGAACGGCGCCGGTTCCGCGCGGCGGCTGATGGACGATCTGGGGCTCGTCGCCTATTCGTCGACGAACCAGCTGAATCTCGACGAACGCGCCGACGCACGCGTGCAGGCCGTCGAAGACCTGAAGTGGAAAGTGGCGATGGCCGAATCGCTCGGCGCAACGCGGCTCGTGATTCCGTCGACGGCGAACCAGCCGCACGTGCTGGCCGACTACGAGCAGCTGCGCGCCGATATGTATGCCTACGGCGAGATCGCGAAGCCGCACAACGTCGCGCTGATGGTCGAATTCACGCGCAACTCGCGCCTCGTCAACAACCTGCGGACCTCGCTCGACCTCGTGCGCAGCGTGAACCATCCGAATATCCGGTTCATGATCGACCTGTACCACTTCTGGGCAGGCCCGTCGAAATTCGAGGACCTCGACCTGATCGAGCCCGGTGAAATCCATCACGTGCACTTCGCCGACACGCCGCGCAGCCCGGCGCTCGAAGTCGCGGAGCAGAAGGACCGCGCCTTTCCCGGCGAAGGCATCGCGCCGCTGCAGAAGATTCTGAACAAGCTGGTGGAGAAAGGGTACAACCGGGCGCTGTCGCTCGAACTCTTCGACATGGACGTGCGCCGCACCGATCCCGCCGTCATCGCCGGCCGCGCGCTCGAGACGATCACGCCGTTCATCCGCGGCGTCGCCTGACCAAATGTAACAGGCGGGGTGCAGCACCTTGGCGTAAAGCCCATGCGCCAAATAAAGAAGGCCAGAGCGCATTAGTTTTATTAAGATCGCTGTCCGTTGGGGATGGTAATTACAAAAACGCTGGACCCCGGCTTTCCGCCTCGCTGAAGCTACTGCGAGACAGGTCGCCGGTGCCGCCAGACTGCTTCGGAGGTTCCATGCACAAACCCGTCTTTCGCCTGTTGAGTGCCGCCGCGCTGTCGTGCCTGCTGGCCGCGCCGGCCGTCGCGCACCATTCGTTTTCCGCCGAGTTCGACGCGAGCAAGAGCGGCACGCTGAGCGGCGTCATCACTGAAGTACGCTTCAGCAATCCGCACGTGCGCTATCGCGTGGACGTCAAGCAGCCTGACGGCTCCGTCGAGAACTGGGAAATCCAGGCCGGCAGCGTGACCTCCCTGCGGCCGCAGGGCTGGATCGCCGACAGCATCAAGGTGGGCGACACGGTTTCCGTACAGGGCGAACTCGGTCGCGACGGCGCGAAGAAAATCTTCGTGCGCGGCATCGAGCTTGCCGACGGCCGCAGCTTCGGCGGCACCGAAGGCAATGCCACCGCCAATGCGCGGGCCGCCGCCGAGCGCAACACGGTGACCGCGGATCCGAACAAGAACTATGGCTATGGCAAGCAGAACGCCGCCGCGCCGTTCGACATAAGCGGTCCATGGCGCCAGGGATACAAATTCCGCGTGACGGTCGACGACCTCGAGCCCAAGCCCACGCCGTTCACGCCGGAAGGCGCGGCGATCCGCGCGGCCAACGAGAAGTACGACGATCCCGCGCTGCGTTGCATCGCGCTTGGACTGCCGCGCATGTTCGGCAATCCGTATAACGTCGACATCCACGATGCCGGCACGCATTACCTGTTCCTCTATGTCGACCATAGCTCCCCGCGCCGCATCTATATGGACGGCCGCACGCCGCCGGCCGATACCGTGCCGACGTCGAATGGCTATTCCGTCGGGCACTGGGAAGACGCCGACACGCTCGTCATCGAAACCACGCACCTGTTGCCGGGCTGGCTGGACGGCTCCGGCCTGCCGATGAGCGGCGAAGGCACGCGTACCGTCGAACGCATCGACTTCGCGGCCGACCATCTCTCCGCCGACCGCACGATGACGATCCACGATCCGCTGTACACGCAACCACTCACGCGCACGCGCGGCTGGGCGCGAGGCGACGATGTCGATGTCACGGAACAGGATTCATGCGATCCGGCGAGTTACTACACCGACCTGATGGAAGCTGGCCTGCTCGAGGAATACCTGAAGCCCTGAGCATCGCCGCCGCAGGAAGCGTTCAGCACCTGCGGCGGCCGTACCACGGTTGACGCGATCAACCGACGATTCACCGGATTCCCGCCAACCACGCCCGCCAGCAGGACTATTTCCCGACCTTTCGTCTTCGGCCTCCGCCGGGATTTCCTCCCGATGTGCCCGCGCCAGCTCATGCGTACAGTTCGCGCCATCCAGCAAAGGCTGGACCTTCAACGACGAGATGAACGCGAATGAGCAAGAACAACCAGGGCGCCACCACGGTCAAGGTCTCCACGAACACGGGTGCAGCCAAGGACGAAAGCTTTGCAGGCTTCAATGAAGACAATGCCAGCGTCAGCCTGAACGTACTGGCGAACGATCCCGGCTCGGCCAGGATCTGGTCGCTGGACCAGAACGCGCTGAACGCACCTCTCGGCAGCCAGCAGCCGCAGAACCTGAATTCCTTCACGCTGGCCAGCGGCGCGACGATCGCGCTGAACGCCGACGGCACCGTGAAATACGACGGCAGCGCCGCACTGCAGTGGCTGGCCGGCGGTGAGGTTTACCGCGACTCGTTCATCTACACGATCCGCATGGCGAACGGCGCACTGAGCACCGCGAAAGCCACGATCGACGTGCTCGGCGTCAACGACGCCGCCACGTTCGGCGGCGACAGGTCCGGCACGCTGACGGAAGACACTGCAGCCACGAGCGGCAAGCTTCTCGTCAGCGATGTCGACCACGACCAGAGCCTGCTGCAGGCCGCAACGCAGAGTGGCAGCTTCGGCACGCTCGTGACCGACGCAGCCGGCAACTGGACCTACACGCTGGCCGCCGACATGAACTACCTGCAGGCAGGCGAAAGCGCCACCGACAGCTTCGTCGTCAAATCAGCCGACGGCACCGAACAGCAGGTCACGCAGACGATCGACGGCGTCAACGACGTCGCGGTAATCGGCGGCGTGGCGACTGGCAGCGTGCAGGAAGACGGCACGCTCGTCACCGGCGGCACGCTGGCGATCGTCGACCTCGACCACGACCAGAGTGCCTTCGCGTCGACCGGCGCTCTCGCCGGCACCTATGGCGACTTCAGCTTCGACCTCGCCACCGGCGTGTGGAGTTACTCGCTGCGCAATTCCGATGCGAACGTGCAGGCACTGGCCGCGGGCCAGGGCGTGCAGGACAAGCTGCAGGTCACGTCGCTCGACGGCAGCGCATCGTCAGAACTCGTCGTCACGATCGCCGGCGCGAACGAGGCCGTCGTCGTCACGAATCCGGCCGACAAGTGGGTCGTCAACAAGCAGAACGTCACGAAAACCGGCGGCGGCCTGCACATCGACTTCCAGAATGGCGTCGCGAAGATCGTCGGTTTCGACAGCAACGATACGCTGCACACGACGTCGCTGGACCAGGACAATCCGTTCATCCAGCTCGTCGACACCGACAGCAACGGCAGCCTCGACAGCACGCTGCTGAACTTCTCCTACGAGCAGGGCCAGCACACGCACCATGTGGACGTGATCCTGGTCGGCTACACCGACTTCAGCGCGGGCCAGCTGTTCCACAGCTAAAACGCTGAACGCTTTACGAGTGGTGGTTGTGTTTTGTGTCCGCGGGGTGTCCCCCCGCGGATTTTTTTTGCCCGGCAGGCAAGCGAAGTCCTCGCCGTAACAACCGGGTTGATGTCCGCGTGCCGACGCTATTTGACCTGCGTCACCGACACCGTCACGTCCAGCTTCTGTTCCCCGCCGCCGAGCACGATGCCGCGCAGCGGCGTCACGTCCATGAAGTCGCGGCCCCAGGCCATCGTGATGAATTCGTCGTTTGCCAGTTTGCCGTTCGTCGGGTCGAAACCGACCCAGCCGAGGCCCGGCAAATGGCTTTCGATCCACGCATGCGATGCATCGGCGCCCTGCATCTTCTCCTTGCCGGGCGGTGGCTCGTTCAGGATGTAGCCGCTGACGTAACGCGCCGGCAGTTTCAGCGCGCGCAGGCAGCTGAGCATCAGGTGCGCGAAGTCCTGGCACACGCCGCGCCTGTTCGCGAAAACCTCGCGCACGGGAGTCGAGACGGTCGTTGCCTTCGGGTCGTACGCGAACTCATTGCGGATGTGCGTCGTGAGATCCAGCAGCGCGTCGAGCCATGGGCGTTGCGGCGTCAGGAAGCGGCGCGCATAGGCGCGAGTCGCATCGAGCAGTTCGACATGGGTCGACGCCAGCCGCATCTCGGCGACGCTCATCGGCTCCACGGTATACACCGATGCACACAGCGCACTCTCCCAGGGCGCCTGCGCGAGCGCGGTATCGAGCTTGCGTTGCCGAACCTCGAGTGTCGTCGTCGCCCGCACCTGCATCAGGCCGTGCGGCCGCTTGATGAGGAATCCCAGCGAGTGGTTGCCGAAGTAATCGACGATGTTGCCGATTTCAGCTGGCTCCGGTTCGAACTCGATGCGGTGCCGGTGCACGTGCTGCCATGGCGTGTTCCTCGGCGTCAGGTGCGCGAAGTGGTGACCATTCGTCACGGGCGCCGAGTACGTATAGCGCGTTTCGTGGACGACCGTATAACGGCGCGCGTCATTCGCTGGCTTCACGGTTGCGGCGCTCACCATGACGTACCCCAGTCGTTCTGCATGCCGGGATGGTTGAAGAACTGCAAGGTCAGGCGGTTGCTTAGCGTGTAGCAGCTGTTGTGCAGGTTATCGAGCGCCTCGCGCAGCCGTGGACTGTCGGGATGGAATTCGCCGTCGAGATCCAGCGACTCGATCAGCTGCATGTCGGGAATCAGCAGGTCGCGGCCGCAGGAGCCGTGTTTTTTCTCGATGTGCGCGAGGTAGTCGTGGATGCCCTTCGCCTGGAACATCACGGACCTCGGGTTCGACGGATCGCGGATCAGCAGGTCCATCACCGGCAGCCACTCCGGCTGCGCCATGTAGCGTGAACGATACGTGATGACGGAGTCGCACAATTCGAGCAGCCACGTGAGACCCGCGTCGTGACCTTCGTCGCAGGCGACTGTCAACGCGCGCGTCAGGAAACAGAGGCGCTCGAGGCGGCGGCCGATCGACAGGAAGCGGAACCCGGTGTCGCGCGTCATGCTGTCGAGCGCGAAGCCGCTGAGCGTCGTCATGCCGACGATCGTCTTGTCGAGCCAGTTGATGCACTGCGACAACGTTACGTCGCGATTGAACACGGGGTCGCGCACGAGGCTCGTGATCGCGCGCCAGTGGTCGAGCGACAGGCGATCGCGCAACTGGTACGCGATCTGGTTCAGGCGGCGCAGGTTCGCGGCGAGTCCGCGTGGCTCGTCTTCCCGCGTGGCCGCCTTCAACAGGTAGCGGTCGCTGACCGCGCCGTCCTCGAGCAGGCCCCAGGCCTCCGCCATCGCGAATATCGGGTTGGCGATGCCGTCTTCCGTTTCCTGCAGTACGGCGTTGAGCGCGACGCGCAACAACCGCGCGATGCCTTCGCAGCGCTCGCTCGTGCGGCCGAACCAGAACTCATTCTCGGCCACGCGCGAGCTGATCGCGCCATTCGACGCGACCAGGTCTGCGCTCGTCAGCGTGCTGCGCAGAAGCGTCATCTGCGCATCGAGCGGACGTTCGGCGAGCACCCAGGTATCTTTCGAACTGCCGCCGCGCTGCATCGACACGATGCGCGAATCCGCTTCAGCGGCCACGCGCGTCAGGCCGCCTGGCATCACGACGTAATTGCCGCCCGGCGCGATGCTCGCATGCACGCGCAGGCCGATGCCGCGCGCTTCGAAGCGGTGGCCTCCGTGGCCTGCGAGGACGGGCGCCTGCGATACGTCGACGAGTTCCTGCGCAACGAAACGCTCCGGCTGCTGCGCAATCTGCTGTTTCAGTTTCGCGAATTGCGGAGGCGTCAGGTTGCGGCCGAATACCGGGTCGAAAGGATAGGCCGGGTCGGCTGGCTTGAACACGAGATGCTCGTGCAACTTGAGCGCGTTCTGCAGCGCGAGCGGCTCGCCGCACCACCATGTCGCGATCGATGGCAGAGCAAGCGCTTCGCCGAGCAGGTGTTCGCACAGACGCGGCAGGTAGCCGAGCAAACCGCCGCCTTCGAGCACGCCGGCGCCGGGCGGATTCGCGACGAGCACGGTGCCGCGGCGTACGCAGTCCATCAGCCCGGCGACGCCTAGCGTGGAATCGGCGCGCAGTTCGAGCGGATCGCAGTAGTGGTCGTCCTGGCGGCGGATGATGGCGTGCACGCGGCGCGGACCTTCGATCGTCTTCAGCCACACCTTGCCATCGCTGACTGTCAGGTCGCCGCCTTCCACGAGCCGGAAGCCAAGGTAACGCGCAAGCAGCGCGTGTTCGAAATAGGTTTCGTTGTACGGGCCCGGCGTCAGCACGACCGACAGCTGCGGACCGTCGCCCTTCGGCGCGTAGTAACGCAGCGCATCGCGCATCGTCGCGAAATCCTGCGCGAGGTGCCGCACGTGCTGCGAGCGGAAGAGCTCGGGAAACACCTGCGACACGATCAGGCGATTCTCGAGCGCATAGCCGGCGCCGCTCGGCGCCTGCGTGCGATCGGCGATGACCCACCACTGGCCGTCCGGTGCGCGCGCGAGGTCGGCGGCATACAGATGCAGGTTGATGCTGCCCGGCAGCTTCATGCCGTGCGCATTGCGAATGAAGCCGCTGTGGCCGAGCACGAGAGAGGCGGGCACCAGGCCTTCCTTCAACAGGGCCTGCGGGCCGTAGAAGTCGGCGAGGATCGCGTTGAATAGCCGCGCTCGTTGCGCGATGCCGGCTTCGAGCGCGCGCCATTCGTCCGGCGCGATCAGCAGCGGCAGCATGTCCATTTCCCACTGGCGGTCGAGGCCGGTGGGATCGTCGTAGACGTTGTACGTGACGCCGCTATCGCGCAGGTGGCGCTCGGCCGCGCCGATGCGCGCGTTCAGCTCGCGCGGGCTCGTACCCTTCAGGCTCTCGTACATCGCCTGCCAGTGCGCACGCGGCACGCCGGGGGCGGAGCACATTTCGTCGTAGCGGGAGGGACTGGCGGCGTACTGGCCGAGCGATTCGGCAGGGTCTGCGGAACCGGCTTCAGCCGCCGCGCCGGGTAGGTCGATATTGCTCATCGTTATGTCTTCGGCGCGCCGTCGTTCCGCGCGGGCAACACGCCGCCGGGAATGGCGGACGATTTACCTGCGCAGGTCGAGCGTAAACGGATAGTTCGGATTGCGCGGCGTATCTTCGATGGCAAGTCTACCGGGCGTATGTCCGGTGCGGAAGAAGCGTGCAAGGCGCCGGGCTTCGGCTTCCTGCGCATTTACCGGGAAAGTCTCATAATTGCGGCCTCCCGGATGCGCCACGTGGTATTGACAGCCGCCGATCGACCGTTGCATCCACGTATCGGCGAGGTCGAATACGAGAGGCACGTGCGGCCGGATCGTCGGGTGCAATGTCGAGGCCGGCCACCAGGCGCGATATCTCACCGCGCCGACAAACTCGCCGGCCTTGCCGGTAGGCTGCAGCGGCACCACGTGGCCATTGCACGTGACCACGTGCCGGTCATCGACAAGCCCGCGCACCATCACCTGCAGGCGTTCCACCGATGAGTCCACGTAGCGCACCGTGCCGCCGACCGCGCCTTCCTCGCCGAGCACGTGCCAGGGTTCGAGCGCGAGCCGCAGCTCGACGTCGACGTTCTTTGCCGAGAAATCGCCGAGCTTCGGAAAGCGGAATTCGTAGTGCGGCGCGAACCACGCGCGCTCGAGTGGATAGCCGAATTCCTGCAGCTCCTGCAGCACATCGCACAGGTCGTCCCACACGAAGTGCCCGAGCATGAAACGGTCGTGCAGCTCGGTGCCCCAGCGTTTCAGCTTCGCCGGCCTGTATGGCTGCTGCCAGAAGCGTGCAATCAGCGCGCGCAACAGCAATTGCTGCGCGAGGCTCATCTCCGCATGTGGCGGCATTTCGAACGCGCGCAGCTCGAGCAGGCCGAGGCGGCCGGTGCTCGAATCGGGTGAATAAAGCTTGTCGATGCAGAACTCGCTGCGATGCGTGTTGCCGGTCACGTCGATCAGGCTGTTGCGCAGCGCACGGTCGACGAGCCAGGGCTGCAGCATGCCCTCGCTTTGCAGTCGCGCAAGTTCCTTGAACGCGATCTCGAGCTCGTACACCGCCTCATCGCGGCCCTCGTCGATACGCGGCGCCTGCGACGTCGGGCCGATGAACAGGCCGGAAAACAGGTACGACAGCGACGGATGGTTGTGCCAGTACGCGATCATGCTCGGCAGCAGGTCGGGCCTGCGCAGGAACGGCGAATTCGCCGGCGTCGCGCCGCCAAGCACGAAGTGATTGCCGCCGCCGGTGCCGGTGTGGCGACCGTCGAGCATGAATTTTTCGGTCGACAGGCGCGCTTCGTGCGCGGCGCCGTACAGGAAGGTCGTCTGCGCGACGAGCCCGTTCCAGCTGCTTTCCGGATGGATGTTCACTTCGATGACACCCGGGTCAGGCGTCACGCGCAGTACTTCGAGGCGCGGATCTTTCGGTGCCTCGTAACCTTCGAGGATCACCGGCAGGTCGCGCGCTTCGGCCGTCTTCTCGATGGCAGCGACGAGCTGCAGCCACGCTTCGAGGCTCTGCATCGGAGGCATGAACAGGTACAGGCGTCCGCCGCGCGGCTCGGCGCATAGCGCGGTGCGTGTAATCCACGATGCTGATTCGTGCGCCGCAGGCTCGCGAACGAAATGGCCATGCGCATCGCGCGCGTACCTGCCGGTATCGCGTGATGCACTCGCCATGGCGTCCGGCGTGCCGGGGGATGACGAGCCGCCAGCGTCGCTGCGTGCATCGGGCGGCGTCGTGTCCCAGGCGTACGGATCGACCTTGGTCATCCAGTCCGCGCCGCTGCGTGCGTCGGAACCGGCAACGCCCCGCGGGTTCTGCCGGATTTCCTGCCAGGGCTTCAGCGCTGGAAACTCCGCGCTGAAATCCTGCGCATGCAGGTACGGATAATCATTCTTCGCGACCCATGGCTGCGAATCGAGCGGCAGCCGATACCCGAGCGGCGAATCGCCCGGCACGAGGTAGCAGCGTTCGTCGCGCAGGAACCACGGGCCCGTGCGCCATGTGCCATTACCCGATGCGTTCGCCGCGCCTTTCCATTCCAGCGGCAGCACATGACCAACGACGTGGTCGAGGCCCTGCTCGAATACCTTGCGCAGCCGCGCGCGTTCCAGGGGGTCGGACAGTTTCGAATCCAGCGGATCGACGTTCACCGGCAGCTTGCGTTCACGCCACAGGTAGTACCACGTGTCCTCGTAAGCGGGAAACGTGTGGCGCGCATCGAGGCCGAGCTGCTGCGCAACGCCGGCAAGGAAGGCCGCGGCGCATTCCTGCGTGACGCCGTAGTCGGTCGTTTCGGACGCGAATAGTTCCGGCCTGCTCCAGATCGGCTGGCCATCACGCCGCCAGAACACGTTCAGCGACCAGCGAGGCAGCTGCTCGCCCGGATACCACTTGCCCTGCCCGAAATGCAGCAGGCCCTGCGGCGCGTAATGGTCTTTCAACTTGCGCACGAGTTCACCGGCCACGCGGCGCTTGTGCGAACCGAGTGCGGCGGTGTTCCACTCCGGCGCATCGCGCCTGTCGATCGACACGAAGGTCGGCTCGCCGCCCTGCGTCAGGCGCACGTCGTGCTTCTGCAGGTCGGCATCGATGCGCCTGCCGAGCGAATCGATCGCGGCCCACTGCGCGCGCGTGTATGGCTTCGTCACGCGCGGCGTTTCCCACACGCGCTGCACCTGCATGTGGTGCGCGAAGGTCACTTCGCATTCGTCGACCGCGCCGGTGATCGGCGAGGCCGAACCGGGTTCGGCGGAGCACGCGAGCGGTATGTGGCCTTCGCCGGCCATCAGGCCCGACGTCGGATCGAAACCGATCCAGCCGGCGCCCGGCAGATAGACTTCGCACCAGGCATGCAGGTCGGTGAAGTCCGCTTCGGGTCCAGACGGCCCGTCGAGCGCCTTGACGTCGGCCACGAGCTGGATCAGGTAACCGGACGCGAAGCGCGCCGCGATACCGAGGTGTCGCAGGATGTTCACCATCAGCCAGGCCGAATCGCGACACGAGCCGGAGCCTGTCTGCAGCGTTTCTTCCGGCGTCTGCACGCCGGGTTCGAGGCGAATGAGGTAACTGACGTCCTTCTGCAGGCGCTGGTTCAGTTCGACGAGGAAGTCGATGGTGCTGCGTTTCTCTCGCGAGATGCCATCCAGATATTTTTGCAGCAGCGGCGTTGCCGGTTCCTTGACGAGGTACGGCGCAAGCTCGCGCATGTGGGCGTCAGAGTATGCGAAGGGGTAGTGCGAGTGGCTCGGCTCCAGGAAGAAGTCGAACGGGTTCAGCACGCTCATCTCGGCGACGAGGTCGACGACGATGCGCAGCTCCGTCGTCTTTTCCGGAAACACGAGCCTGGCGAGGTAATTCGACTGCGGATCCTGCTGCCAGTTGATGAAGTGCTCTTTCGGAGCAACAGTCAATGAATAGCTCAGTATTCGCGTACGGCAATGCGGCGCTGGGCGCAGGCGCACGATCTGGGGGCTGAGGCTTACACGGCGGTCGTACTTGTATTCAGTGATGTGTTGCAGTGCGACATGGATCGACACGGGGAACTCCGGCGGAATACGTCCTTCACGCCACTGTACTGGACGGTTCTTGCGCGGGAAAGGGAAAACACGCCTGCGGAGCCACGGAACGCGTGCGTGCTGGATCGGTGCGCCGTGCACTACACGGAGGCATGGAAATGCGCGGCCCCAGGAAAGGCATGCAAAAGAAAAGGGAGCCGAAGCTCCCTTTGTTTTACCGCGTACCGCGAATGATCAACGCGGCGACAGTTTCAGCAGTCGTCCGCCCGCGCCATCTTCGATGGCCCAGAGGTTGCCGTCCGGACCCTGCTTGATGCCGCGCATGCGCTTGCCCATGACGAAACGAGGCGAGGCTTCGGCGGCTGCGCCGTTCTGCGCGTTGACCGTCACGCGCACGATCGACATCGACGACAGCCCGGTGATGAAGGCATTGCCCTTCCAGTCGGGGAACTGGTCGCCCGTGTAGAAGATCAGGCTCGACGGGGAGATGACCGGGTTCCACCAGGCTTTCGGCGCTTCGAAATTGCCGGACGTGTCCGTGTCGTGGTCGGGAATGATCTTGCCGCTGTAGTGGTTGCCGTTCGACAGCAGCGGGTAGCCGTAGTTCTTGCCTGCCACGACCATGTTCAGCTCGTCGCCGCCGCGCGGAGCCATTTCGATGTTCCACAGCTGGCCGGATTCGTCGAACGCGATGCCGAGCGGGTTGCGATGCCCCATCGACCACACGTAGTCCGAGATGCCGCCCTGGCCGGCGAACGGATTGCCGGCGGCCGGCGTGCCGTCGTCGTTCAGGCGCAGGATCTTGCCGAGGTGGCTTTCGAGATGCTGGCCTGGTGCATTCGTCGGATCGTTCTCGGCATCGAGGTTGCGCTCGCCGACGGAGACGAACAGGTAGCCTTCGTCGTCGAACAGCAGGCGCTGGCTGAAGTGGATCGGCAGCGCCACTTTCGGCTCGGCGCGGAAGATCACTTCGAAGTTTTCGATCGCGTTCGCATCGAGGTTCAGCTTGCCGCGGCCAACGGCCACGCCGCTCGTTTCATCGGGGCCGGCTTCGGAGAAGCTCAGGTACACCATGCCGTTCTGTTCGAACTCGGGATGCAGCTTCACGTCGCCGAGACCGCCCTGGCCGCCGTACGCCACCTGCGGTGCGCCGCTGATCTCGGTTTTCTGGCCATCCTGCGTCACGAGCTGGATCGTGCCGGGCTTTTCGGTGACGAGGATGCGGCCGTCGGGCAGGAACTCGAGCGCCCACGGCTCGTTGAATTCAGCGATCGGCTCGCTGACGAAGGGATACGGTTCCTGGGCCAGGGCGGCGGAGCCCAGGACCAGGCCCAGTGCTAGCGGTAACAGGCGTTTCATCGTGGTGTTTCCTCTCTGAGGGCTATCGGGATTCTTGTTGTTCGGGGGCGCAGTGGTTACTTGGTTGCCCCGTTCTGGTTCTGTGCACTTCAGACCGCGTTTTTCGGTTTCGCTTGCCGGGCTGGAAGGAG
>DASWWP010000073.1:0-10322 GCA_036405915.1 Pseudomonadales bacterium | reverse complement strand
GTGCTGCAGTGTCCCGAGGCGCGCGCCGAGCGTCGTCATGACCTGTTCGAGGTCGGCATCGGTGCTGGCGTCCAGCGCGTCGGTGGCGAGCAAGGGTTTCAGCCGGGCGACATCCCAGGTCGAAAGCGCCGGGAAGGCCTCGGCGATGTAAGCGCGGTCGCTTTCGAGCTGCGTGGACTCGAGTTCCGGGGCGGGCGGTTCGTGCATCATGCCGGGCAATGGCCCGGTGAGTACCGTCGTGCCCTGCACGATGAATGCAGCGTTGGCATCCGGTGCCAGGCCGGCTGCGTCGCTCGTGAACATCGAATGGGCGACGGAGGCGCCCGTGGAATCCACGCTGCGCTGGCCGTGCCATGTGGCAAGCAGCGCGGCCAGCACCAGTGCCGTCGCAACGGCGATGGCGAGTTCACTTCTTGCGCGGGTCATAGGCTTCGGTTCCGGTTCCGAGGTCGTCGTCGGATGCCTTGTCCTGCAGCAGGTGCGTCGACACGACCATCATCACTTTCAACAGCAGGCTCTTGCGCGCTTTCGGCGACACTGTCAGCAGCACCGCGGCGCCTGCGACGACAGCGACAGGTATCAGCAGTGCCGGACTGAAGTGCTGCGGCTTTCCATTCACGCGCCCGCGCAGGTTCCGCAGGTTGCTGTGCAAGTGGCGGCTCAGCGTTGCTATGTCAGGGTGCATGTTCACGTTTCAGCCTCTCTCTCAAACTTTGCTTCAACACCTCGAAACCCTTGCGCGACTCCGAGAACTCGATCCGTTCATGCATGCGGTGGATTTTCCACTCAAGCGCGGCGACGACGAGCAGGTGCAATGCGAAGAATGCACCGGCTCCCGCGACGACGCTGTCGAATACCGCTGCAGCTGCACAGGCCACGAAGATCGCGAAGCTGATCCATGTCAGCAGATAGACCGGCGCCCGCGCGAGGCCGAGGCCCAGCAGCGCCGGCAGGCTGCCGATCGCGACGGCGGCTTCCGCCTTGAAGATCTGCATCAGTGTCAGCGCGGAATCCAGTGTCAGGATCGTGCTGTCCTTGATGCCGGGCTTCTGCAGGTCGGTAACAAGGGCGAGGTCATCGGCACTCAGCCGGACCTCGTCCTGCTCACGCGTCGCGCTCGTCATCTGCGTCGCTTCCAGGTTTTACTCAACGCCCGAACATGCGCGAGAACAGCACTCCGCCGAGGAAGGCGATGCTCGCGCTCGTGATCGGGTTTTCCTTCACGTACTCGCTCGTGCTGTCCTGCCACTCGTCCTTCTTGTCGCGTGCGCGGCTGACCGCTTCCTCGAGCCGGTCATTGGCCGTCTCGCGGAATTCCACACCGGCGGCAAGGGCTGCGCGTTTCAGGTGTTTCTTCGCTTCCAGGAAGTTCGCGTAGGCATCGAGCACCGCCTGTTTCGCGCTTTCGAACTCGGCATGCAGGTCTTCCGACACGCCGTCATCAATACCGTTGCTACTCATCGTTGCAGTCCTCGTGGTTCGTTTCGTGGTCCGTGCGTTCATGGTGCCCGTCCTCAGTAGCGACGCGTCAGTGACTCGTGCAGCTCGTCCGCGTTATAGGCCACGGTCGGATCGCGCAGGCTGCCATCGCCCATGACGAATTCGATCGAGGTCGTGAAGCGGTTGTCCTGCTGTACGGTCACGACCTGCGTGCCGGTGTACGCCGGAGTAACGGTGGTCGTGCAGCCGAGTGCGCCGCAGTCACGCGTCACCTGCTGCACCGGGCCCGTCGTCGTGACGGCGGCAGGTGCCACCGTGGCCTGTTCCTGCGTTTCCTGGTTGACGACGCGGAACCAGTCATAGTCGTTGGCCAGCGTCAGCTCGGCCGCGCGCAGCAGCGCGAGGTCTTTTACCTGGTCGGCGGTCGCATTCGGCTCGCCGATGAACGTGACGCGATAGCGGTCGTCCGTGAGACGGCTTTCCGTGTACGACCCCAGTCCCGCACCTTCACCGCCGACGTACGGATCGGAAGTCCCGCAAGCGCACAGTGAAGCAATCGAAATGACAAGCAGCAGCTGTTTCATGGCACAAGTCCTCTTGTGTTGATTTACCCGAGACAGGTCATTCAATAAGCATGCCACTGCGCAGAGCTGTGGATTTGTCGAGCTGCGGCACGAAAGCGCTACGGAAGAGGCCCGGTTTTTACTGGCTCATCGGTAAAAGTTACAGACGATTACACTGCGCCTCTCGCCATCCACGGCGCTCCCCGCCCCGGCAAAGCGCCCCGGCCCGCCCTTCGACGCGCCGTGGGTGATCGTGGTCATGGACTCGGGAGGGACTGACTCAGTAGCTTTCCATCGGCACCGACGGCTTGAACGTATAGGCCCCCTCCTCCTCCAGCAGGAAGAATCCGTCGTTGCCCTTTTTCTGGTACAGCGGCATCAGGATGAAGCCCTCCTCACGCGCGTAGATCGGGCCTTCGCGGTTGTCGGCGAGGTGCGTCGAGCGGGAAACGTAATCGAAATTGCGGAAGCCCGGGCGCATGACGAAGTTTTCGCCATCCCGGATTCGGTAATGCGACAGCAGGCGGAACGAGCGTTTCGTCGGCGGTGTTTCGACGCCGAGCAATTTTTCGTAGTGCCGGTATGCCGGCAGGTCGTGTTTGCTGAGCGCCCCGGAGTACACGAGCATCAGCCACAGCATCGCCACCTGGTTGCTGTAAGCGGCGGCGCTGACATGCTGGCCCGCCTCGAACGTAAAGCCGCGGAATTCGAGCGCGTTGCAATACTCCGTCAGGCAGCCAGGAATGCTTTTCTGCAGTCCGATCACGCAGTTCAGCGGAAAGCGGTGCGCCAGCTGGATGCTCGATGGATGCACGTTGATGCTGAGATACGGCATCGTCTGCGCGGAGGTCGTGTGGCAGTCGACGAAGCACACGTCCTCGAAGTCGTCTCGCAGGCGATGCAGTATCTGCGCGAGCGCGTGCAGTTCGCCTGCCTCGTGGCCGAGCTGCGAGCTGTGGCCGGCTGCAACGTTCGCCGGCACGAAGCAGCGATTGAGATCCTTGTCGATGTATCGCTGGTTTTCGGCGAAGGCGCGCACGTTGCCAAGCAGTCCCAGGAAAGTGCCCGAGATCAGCGGCCTTTGCGTGTGAAGCATGTTGATGAAGGCACGAATCGCGCGCGGGCCATTCGGCTCATTGCCGTGGATGCCGCCGATCGCGAGGATCAGCGGACCCGGCAGGCCGCTCGAGTAGTGGCCGAGCAGGCGATCGGGCGGAATCTCGTCGTGCCACGCCAGCCTGTTCACGACGCCGGCCTCCGTTCGGCATGGCCTGCGGGGGATGGTGGCACGCTGTGCGCTGCTGCAAGGTCCTGGCGTGCAAGGAGGTGCTGCGCGATGCGCACGAGCTCATGCTCGGTCACGAGGCCGGCGATGCAGCCGTTGTCGACCACCGGCACGCAGGCAAGCGAATGCCTGGCCATCAGGGCAAGCAGGTCGTCTAGGGGCGTGTCGGGTGCCACGCAGTGGTCGCAAGGGCGCATGACGTCGGCGGCCCGTGCGGTGGCGCCGGATTCCGGGGCCTGCATCAGGAATGAGTCCAGCAAGTCCTCGCGCGTGATCATGCCGATGAGGCGGCCTGCCGCATCTTCCACCGGCACGTGGCCGACGTGCTTCCACTGCATCAGGTGCGTGACGAGTTCCAGCGCGTCGTCTGCTTTCACCGTGTGCAACTCGCTCGTCATGATGCGCTGCACCGGGACCATCGGCATGTCCGGCGCTTCCACTGCCAATGCATCCGCCGCTTCCAACGGCTCCCATTGATGGACGGGAACGCCGCTGTCCTGCCGGACGAGCATGCCGGCCGTGAGCGCGTGCAGGGCCTGCTCGGTCGTGAGCCGCCGGCGCAAGGCGTTGAACGAGCCGAGCAGCCACTGTGCACCGGTGCGGCCGGAAGCGGTGCGTGCGCGCACGATATCGAGATAGCGTTCGCTGTCATCGTCATCGACGCCCGCAGCCTTCAGGCCGCTGCGCGCGAGCGGCAGCAGCTCGTCGAGGATCAGTTCGCGTGCGCTGACATGGCGATCGAACCACGCGAATTCGACGTCCAGCCCATAGCGTGCGGCCTTGAAGAAGTTCTCTTTCGCAAGCGCGAAGTCGAAGCGCTGCTGCACGTTGCGATAGCGCGCGGGGAGTGCCGCCATGGCGCCGCTCCAGAATGCGGCGTTCGCGACCATGTCGGGCACCGTAGGACCAGCCGGGAGCATGCGCGCCTCGATGCGCAGCGAGGGCTTAAGCGGCTTTCCACGCTCGCCATTCCCCTTGCCGCCCTCGCCACTGCTGAAGCCATAGCACACGCGGTTCCAGCGATAGATCGTACCGTTGAAGAGCGTCCACGCGTCGAGCCGTGGAACCTGTCCGGACTCGATGGCATGCCGCGCGTCCTCGATCTGCGCGGGACACAGCAGCGGGTCGAAGCCGAGGATGTCTTCCTGCATGAGTTCGAGTATCGATTCGCGCACCCAGCCGTCGCCGAAGAACACGCGTGGGCGATTGCGTGCCACGCCAAGGTCGGCCTGGCGCGTGTCGGTGGCCTGCTCGAACAGGTCAATGCGCGTTTCCTGCCACAGCCGCTTGCCGAGAAACAGCGGCGAATTCACCGCGCACGCGAGCACCGGGCCGGCGAGTAGCTGCGACCAGTTGTAAGCGTCCACGAGTTCCGCCACGTCAACCTGCAGGTGCACCTGGAAGCTCGTCACGCTGCCGGCGAACAGGGCCACGTTGTCGCGCGTCAGCAGCTCGTCGATGCCCTCGATGCGGTATTCGTAGTCGTCGCCCTTCAGCGCGCGGCGAATCTGGTACAGGGCTTCGTACCGTGGCTGCGGCGTCAGCGCCGCAGGCGTGATGTGCGATTTCGCGAGCGTCGGCACGATGCCGGTCATCAGCACGCAGCAGCCGTGCTTCGCGGCCTCTTCGCGCACCTGCGCCAGCGCGCCGTTGATTCCGGAATGCAGCTGTGCGAAGCAGCGACCGTTCAACAGTACGGGCTGCGAATTGAGCTCCAGGTTGAAGCGGGCGAACTCGGGCGTGAACCGCGGATCGTCCAGCGCCTGCACGACGTCCGCGCCGATGCAGGCCGGCGCGAATTGACTGTCGACGAAATTGAGCTCGAGTTCGTATCCGATGCGCTGTACGCCCGCCTCGAACGCATCCGTGCGCACCAGCGCTTCAAGCGCATGGAAGTCGTTCAGCAACAGCTTCGTGTAGTCCGCCTTCGCTTCCGCGGTGACGAGCAGGGTGTTCCTTTCCGGATGCCGGGGGTTGTGCAACATGGCGCTGACCATCGTTCACGTGGATAACCTGGGCCCTCCACGAGCCCTCATATCCGACGCAGGCAAATTGCAGGCCAATCGACGCAGTAGCTGCACACCGGGAATACAGGCGCGTCGTCATGCAGTTCAGGTTATTGCCGCGCCCGGACTCAGGGGTATCCCGGTAATCCTTTCCACGCGGTAGGAAGAAAATTCCCGACCGTAGGCGCATGCGGCCGATGAAACGAATGCGGACGTGCGACGTCTACAGCACAAAGCTCGTAAACAGCATGCCGATCACGCCGAGGCTGAAACCGATCGCGACCAGCGCGATCAGCCCGTCGTGCGCCAGCAGCGCGAGTCCGAAATTCGTGATGGCAGTACCGGCGAGCATGCCGCTTCCGGGAACGAGCTCGAGTACCGGAATGATCGCAGCGATCAGGATGCATGTAGCGGCAATCACGTACATGCTCGAATGCTTCACGGCCCAGGTCATGCGACGGCGCGTGTGACGATCGATGAAGGCCGCGGGTTTGCGCACCCAGCGAATCGCCTTCAGGACCTTGCGTTCGCTGACGTTGCGGCACGCAAGCCAGCGCGGCAACCAGACGCGCTTGCGGTCGAACATCGCCTGGATGGACAGCAGCAGCACGACGAGCCCCATCAGCGCCCCCACGCCCGGAATGTCGCCGACGCCCGGTACGACGAGCACGAGGCCCGGAATCATCAGCAGCGGTCCGAACCAGCGCTTGCCGACGACCTGGACCAGGTCGTCGAGGCAGACCTCGCCATTGATGTACGTGAGCTGTTCGACACGTTCTATGAGGCTCGCGAGGTCCTGCACCTTCGGGCCCGCTTGCGGAACGATGTGGTAATGCTCGTCTGCGGTCATCTGGAATCCGTCGTGAATGTTTGCCGGCCCGCGGCGCGATGCCCTCGTCATGCAACTCGCGTTCCGGCGCGCCACGCGTCCCGTCCCGGCCACTGCGCCCGGCGTAAAACCCCGTACGCGGCGGTGCCGACCTGCAGTGGCTCGACCATTGCATGAGGCAGGTGGAAGCGTTCATACCTGCAAGTGAGCCTGCGGCCATGCCTCGAGACATCGACATAGGTGAAGACATCGACCACCAGCGCAAGGTCTGGAAGCTGGAACGCATCGCGTGGACCGTCATGGCTGGCTCGATCATCGCGGCCGTTTGCGGTTTTGCCGGTCACGGCCTGTTCAGCGAGCGCACGGTGGCACCCCGTGAGGGCGACTTCATCGTCGACTACCAGCGCTTCGAACGCTATCACGCGCAGACACAGCTGACGCTTCACCTCACCGGCGATACCGCCGACGAAACCCGCATCCACTTCGGCGCGGACTTCCTGCGCAACGTCGAAGTGATGCGCCTCGAACCCGAGCCGGAGCGCGCGGAGCTCGGCGCAAACGCCACTGCCTACGTGTTCAACACGGATGCCGCCGGTCGCATCGTCGTGCACTACAAGCCAATCGTGTCGGGCAGGCTCCCGCTCGTGCTGGGCCGCGACGATGCACCGCTGCTGTACCTCGAGCAGTTCGTCTACCCTTGAGGGAGCTTCCTGATGGAATCGATCGTCCGCGCCGCCGTCGTCTACATCTTCCTGCTGCTGGTCTTCAGGCTATCCGGGCGGCGCACGCTGTCGGAAATGACGATGTTCGACTTCATCCTCGTGCTGATCGTCAGCGAGTCCGTGCAGGAAGCCCTCATCGGCGACGACCGCTCGCTGACTAACGCCGGGCTCGTCATCTTCACGCTCGTCATGATCAACATCGCGCTGTCGATGCTGAAGCTGAAATTCCTGACGCTGGAAAAATGGATCGACGGCCGACCCTTCATCATTGTCGACCAGGGCAGGTGCCTGCAGGATCGCCTCGCCCGGGCGCGCGTCGACGAACGCGATATCATGGAAGCCGCGCGCCTCGACCACGGCCTCGAACGCCTCGACCAGATCAAGTATGCCGTGCTCGAGCGCAACGGCCGCATTTCGATCGTACCGAAAGAATCTTCAACCGCTGAACAAGGGAGTTCGTGACATGCTCATCACTTTCACCAGCAAGATACATCCCGACGTCGTGATGTTTGGCGACGTCGCCACGGTGCTGTTGCGCGCCATGGGGCAAAGCGAACAGCCACCGGGCATCCTGCGTGGCGACGACATACGCATCGCTGCCGACAAGCTGCGCGCCTACATCGACATCGTACCGGCAGAGAAGCCTTCCGACGACGAACCTGGCGGCAACAGGACCGAAGACGAACGCAAGGAACAACAGCGCAACCGCGTGGGCCTGCGTACGCGCGCGCTGCCGCTGCTCGACCTGCTCGACGCCTCCTACGCACGCGAAGTCGACGTCATCTGGCGCTGAGCCACGCTTCGTTCTGGCACGAAACTCGCACCCTTTTTCATGGATCACACGCAGCCGGACGGGAGTCCGGTGCGTGTGTGCGTCTGTCATTCACACAATGGAGGCATCGCAATGAACGAAGACATCGTGCAAGGCAAATGGAAGGAGCTGCGCGGCAAAGTGCGCGAGCGCTGGGGCAAGGTCACTGGCGACGACGTCGAACGCCTGAAAGGCACGAGCGACGAGCTGATCGGGCTGCTTCAGCAACGCTATGGCTACGAGCGCGAACGGGCCCGCAAGGAAATCCAGGAATGGGCCAAGCGTTATTAATCGACGACCGGGAGCTACGTATGATCAATGGAAACCCCAAAGTGCTGTCGGCCAGCTCGCTGAAGAAGGACAAGGTCAAGAACCTCGCCGGTGAGACGCTTGGCGACATCGAGGATCTCGTGATCGACATGGAAACCGGCCGCATCGCGTACTCGGTGCTGAAGTTCGGCGGGAAGTTCGGCGTTGGTAACAAGCTGTTCGCGATACCGTGGCAGGCCCTGACGCTGGACCACGAAAAGCAGGAGTTCCTGCTCGACGTCAAGAAGGAAACGCTGCAGAACGCGCCCGGCTTCGACAAGGACCGCTGGCCCGACATGTCGGATCCCCGCTGGGGCACCGGGATTCATACCCACTACGGCGTCACGCCTTACTGGCAAAAACCCCAGTAGGGCGTTCCCTGTAGAGTTTGCCGTCGTCCCTGTAAATCCTTCATGCAAACAAAAACCCCATCTGTCTTGCGGCAGATGGGGTTTTTGACGTTCGGCACAGCTCGGATCAGTCGATAGCGTCGTCGATGTCGTCTTCGACGTCATCGGCGAAGTCATCCACTTCTTCGGCTGCTTCTTCCACAGGGCCTTCGTTCGTGTCGCAGGCCTGCAGGGTGAACATACCGGCCATCATCAGCATCAGAATGTAAAGTTTACGAGTCATGACACAAGATCCTTTGGTTGGTTGACGGAGTACCTGGCTCTGCGCGGTCGCTACAGCGCCGGTACTCAATTTGAAGCGAAGGTCGTGCCAACGCACAGAGGGAAATACCCTCTGCACGAAACGGAAAATACTGCGCAGAATTCCTGCGGTATCCATCACATTTTCCAGGAGCGTCCCGATGCCTTCCAACTGGTCGAACAAAGACGAACGGCAGTACAAGCACGTGAAGGAAAGCGAAATTAACGAAGGCCGTTCGACGAAACGCGCCGAGCAAATCGCCGCGGCCACCGTCAACAAGCAGCGCTCGAGCGAAGGCCGCACGAAGACCGGCAAAAGCAACAAGAACAAGCGCTCGGGGAGCGATTGAATGAGCACCGGAGGCGCGAAAAAGAAAGACCTACCGCGACCGGAGCGCGACCAGGCGCAGCCCGGCATCGAAGAGGACATGAGGAACAAACCCGTCTTCATCCTCGATGACTACCGTGGCAGCGACAAGCTCAAAGGCAAGGTCGCGCTCATCACCGGCGGCGACTCGGGAATCGGCCGCGCCGTGGCTGTACACTTTGCCCGCGAAGGCGCAAATGTCTGTATTTCTTACCTGTGCGAACAGCAGGATGCCGAGGAGACACGGAGGCTCGTCGAAGCCGAGGGAAGCAAGTGCCTGCTGATGCCCGGCGACGTCGGCGACGCCAAGCACTGCGAGGCGCTCGTCGCGCATACGCTGGAGCACTTCGGCAGGCTCGACATCCTCGTCAACAATGCCGCAGAACAGCACTCCGCCGACAGCATAGAGGAGGTCAGCGACGAACAGCTCGAAGCGACCTTCCGCACGAACATCTTTGCGTACATCTACCTGATCCGTGCTGCGCTGCCGAAAATGGAAAAAGGCGGCCGCATCATCAACACCTCGTCGATCACTGCCCACCGCGGCAGCAAGCACCTCATCGACTACGCGTCGACGAAAGGCGCGATAGAAGCACTGACGAAGTCACTGGCGCCCGAATGCATAGAACACGGCATCACGATCAACGCGGTAGCACCGGGCCCGATCTGGACACCGCTGATCCCGGCATCGATCCACGGCAAGCAACTGCAGGAGTTCGGGCAGAAGACACTGATGGGCCGACCCGGACAGCCCTGGGAGGCCGCCACGTCGTTCGTCTTCCTCGCATCCCGCGATTCGTCGTACATGACGGGGCAGACGCTCCACCCCAATGGCGGGAATAGTGGTGGGTAATTCGCGCGATTCTCAACGATCTGGACACCCACTACTCGATTGCCTGACAGGGCCGGGGCCGGGGGTGCTTTGAGGGGACGTTGAGGGCCAGGATGGCCCGAGCGACAGCACAGGGACGTGCGCTTTCTCCCGGCAAAGCACCCCCGGTCCCGGACCCAGGGCTTTAGCCCAACGTGGGTGTCCCAAACCCTTCGAAAAACCAATACGAATTAATTCCGCCCCGCGCGAGCCCTAATACGTTCGGCGTTATCCGAAACTTCATCCGCCGTAATACTCCCAATCGCATCATCACCCGCGATGACCGGATCTTCCTCGAAATCTGCATCGACGTCCGTCGCTGGCGTATGGGCTTCGGAGACGATGCCACCAGTAGCCGCAGCGACTGTAGAAGGCGCCGCTTCGTACAGCTCCGGATCCTTCTCCGGCGGTAACGGTTCGTGCGACTTCGGCTCGTCGTCTTCGACCTTCGCCTGGTTCGCCTCCTCGA